>JAGVKR010000208.1 GCA_020050375.1 Planctomycetales bacterium | reverse complement strand
GTGACCTTGAACGATCCGGTGTACGTCGAAGCCGCCCAGGCACTGGCGCGACGGATCGTGCGCGAGGGAGGCGCGACCGTCGCCGATCACGCGCGATTCGGCTTGCAGTTGTGCCTGGCGCGGCCGCCGAATGCGCTGCAGGTCGAGCAACTTTCAGAACTCTACGCCGCCGAGCTTGCGTTTTATCAAACCGACAATAAAGCCGCCGAGCAACTCGCGACCGACCCGCTCGGCCCGCTGCCGGAAGGAATGACCGCCCCGGAACTGGCCGCCTGGACGGTCGTCGCCAACGTGTTGCTGAATCTGGACGGAGTGCTGACGAAATAGATGGCGGAACGCGCCACAGTGCATTTGGCCTCGGACGATTCGTAATCGAATGAAAGCCTGGAGCATAGAAAACAAGGCAATCAGCGGATAACTGCGCCGGCTCTGTTGCAAGCAAGACGAGCCTGAGACCACGGAATACACAGAAGACACGGAATCAAAGGGCAATCGAAGATCGGTTTGCAGATAACACTCCTTTCCTTATTCTTCTGTGTATTCCGTGGTCACGCCTCTCCTGTCGCCTATAAAGTTCACCGTGTGACGAGATTGTTTGTTGCTTCACAAATCGTTGGTCTTCGAAACAGGCGGTCACGATGAGTCTTCCAATTAATCACGCCCGATACCAGACGCGCCGGCACTTTCTCCAAAAATGCCAGGCGGGACTTGGAGCGCTGGCACTCGGCACGCTGGCCGGTTCTTCGTCAAGAGCCGCGGAGCGCATCGTTGGCGCCGACAATCCCCTGCTTCCCAAGCAACCTCCGCTCCCGGCCAAGGCCAAGAGCATTATCTATCTCGAAATGGCCGGGGCTCCGCCGCAGCAGGACTTGTTCGACTACAAGCCCGAGCTGGTGAAGCTCAACATGCAGCCCTGCCCCGGCGAGCTGCTGAAGAATCAGAAGTTCGCATTCATCAAGGGGCACCCGAAGATGCTCGGGACGCCGCACAAGTTCCACCAATACGGCGAAGGGGGAACGTGGATCAGCGAGCTGCTTCCCAATGTCGCCAAAGTCGCCGACGAGCTGGCGGTCATCCGCTCGATGAACACTGACCAGTTCAATCATGCGCCGGCCGACCTGATGCTGTTCACCGGCTCGCCGCGATTCGGCAGCGCCTCGATGGGTTCGTGGCTGACGTACGGGCTGGGCTCCGAAAGCCAGGACCTCCCCGGTTTCGTCGTCCTCATCAGCGGTGGGAGCGACCCGACGGGGGGCAAAAGCGTCTGGGGGAGCGGATTCCTTCCGTCGGTCTTTCAGGGAGTCCAGTGCCGGTCGTCGGGCGAGCCGATTCTGTACGTCAACGATCCGAAAGGGATGGACCGCGCGACCCGCCGGCGCAGCCTCGACACGCTCAAGAAGCTCAACGAAATCGAGCTCGGGCAGTTTGGCGACCCCGAAACGCAAACGCGAATCAGCCAGTACGAGCTGGCGTATCGCATGCAGATCGCCGTCCCAGACGTGATGGACATTTCGAAAGAGCCCAAGCACATCCAGGAGTCGTACGGCGCAACGCCCGGGGGGGCATCATTCGCCAACAATTGCCTGCTCGCCCGGCGGCTCGTCGAGCGCGGCGTGCGTTACGTGCAGCTCTTCGACTGGGGCTGGGACATGCACGGCACCGCCAAAGACAACGACATCGTCAGCGGCCTGCCGAAGAAGTGCAAAGATGTCGATCAGCCGATCGGTGCGCTGCTGGCCGACTTGAGGCAGCGCGGCTTGCTCGACGAAACGCTGGTGGTCTGGGGGGGTGAATTCGGACGAACTTCGATGAACGAAGCCCGAGGGGGCTCAACCTTTCTGGGGCGCGACCATCACGCCGCCTGCTTCACCGTGTGGATGGCCGGGGCGGGAATCAAAAAGGGGACGAACTACGGAGCGACCGACGACTTCGGCTATTTCATCGCCGAGAATCCCGTCGGCGTCCACGACTTGCAGGCCACGATTCTGCACCTGTTCGGGTTCGACGCGAAGAAGCTTGCCTATCCGTACCAAGGACTCTACCAGCGGCTGATCGGCCCGACCGACGAAGCGCGTATCATCCGCGAATTATTGGCGTAGCGTCGACCTCTCATGAGGCACCGCGGGTCGATGATCGAGGACGACTGCGGATAGGACGGATGCCGCGGATACGACGGATACGGATTGGGCTGTGCGTGTCAGGGGAGAGGGTACGGATTGCTCTTTGGAGTTCCATTCCTCTCAGTCACCCTCGCCAAGGCGCGGAGTAACCCCTCGTCCAATGTCCTTTCCGGCCAAACCGTCCCGTATCCGTTCCATCCGCGCTATCGGGCGTATCCGCAGTTTCTTCTGTCCATTCCAAGGCCGGCTCGGCGGGTCGGCCGGTGACGTCCCGGTCAGGCTTCCCCGCCGTCGCCTCATTTCCTAGTATCGGGCGTCAAATTCATCGAATCAACGCCCCTCGGTTCCCGGATTTCAAGGAGCACGCACTCGCAATGGCTGAGCAAAAAGCAACGAACGTCCACTGGCACGAACATTCGGTCACCAAGCCCGAGCGCTGGAAGCTCTCGGGGCACAAAGGAGTGATGCTCTGGTTCACCGGTTTGTCGGCCAGCGGCAAGAGCACCGTGGCCAACACTGTCGATCACAAGTTGCACGCGCTGGGCAAGCGGACGTTCGTCCTCGACGGCGACAATATCCGCATGGGACTCAACAAGAATCTGGGCTTCTCGGCGGAAGACCGGGCCGAGAACATCCGCCGCAT
>JAGVKR010000234.1 GCA_020050375.1 Planctomycetales bacterium | reverse complement strand
TGACGCGAAGAGGCAAGCTCGTGCGGAGCGCCGTCGTCGGGAATAGTGCAACAATGCGGCATCGACGTGCTCCAACGAGGCCTCGCAGAGAGCCGAAAACCCATTCTATCACGCTGGCAATCGGGTGCCACGGATCACCTCGCGCGACGTATTGAAGTGCAGCCAGATCTCAAGATTGACGGCAATCACACCGGCGCGCTAGTCCGATCGCCGAGCGCGACCGACGCCCCGTCGGCCGTTCGCGCCAGCCAGTCCAACAGCAGGCGATGATATTCAGCGGTGCATTCAGCGAAGAACATGTGTCCGACATTCGGAAGGATCTGCAGCTCTGCGCCGGCGATAGAATCGGCGAGATACCGCGTGTGGTCCACGGGGATGTAGGGATCGCGATCGCCGCCGACGATCAGCGTCGGGACGGAAATCGCCGGCAGGAGAGGCCGCAGGTCGAGGTCGGCCAACCGTTCGAACAGCGTGGCCAATCCGTCCAGATCGTGATTCCGCACCGCCTCCTGCCAGCCATCGAGCGTCGGCCGGGTGACGGGAGATTGTCGGAAGGCGCGGCGATTGGCCGCCGCCTGACCGATCGACAGATCGAACAGCCACCGATGTCGTCCGAGCTGCGTCCACACCGTGTGAAAAATTCCGCGACCGAGCCAACCCAGCGCCACCAGCCGTTGCATCCGGCCGATCACACCCCACCAGCACCCCTTGGCGAACCCCGAGATGCTCATCAGGCTGCGAACATTCTGCGGATACCGGGCCGCCAGATTGAGCGCCGAAAACCCGCCGGTCGACCAGCCCACGAGCGTCACTGGTCGATCGCCGACCAGCTTGCGCAAAGCGCTGATATGAACATTGGCGAACATCTCGGTCGTCACGTCGGCCGCCGTGAAGTCTGCCGGCAATCGCGAGGGGAAATGTCCCGGAAGGCTCAGCGAGATCCAATGCCGTTCGTCGCGGACCGCCGCCGGCAGGGAATGGCCCCAGAAGTCGATCGAGGCGGTGATCCCGTGCAAGAAGACGATCGGCGTGCCGGGGCAATCGGCGTTTGCCGAACAGGCGGCGATCTGGTGACCATCGATCTCCAGCAGGTGCTGTTGCATGTGCGAATTGAGGCCAACGGGCAATTCTCACCCCGTCTTTGTTTCCAAACGATAGATTTTGACCGCCGCCGCTGTCAATCAAGGTCCCCCCGCGAGCGGCGGGGTTCATCCCCGCCGTCCATGCCTTTCGGCACGAATGCGAAGCGGAGCTTCGGGAATGGCGTTCCACAGTGGAGCTGTGGAACGAGGGGAAGCGGAGAGATCGCATGGAGCGACCGTACATCTGGTTTCACACGGGTGCGGGCTTTTCCGTGGCTGCGATCGGGATCCTGCTGGCCACGCTCGCCGCGTTGGCTGAGATGCTTGACCCTCCCGAGAGCTCGACGCTGCAGTTCGCTCTTGTCTTCACGACCTACGCGATTGGCCTCCTCCCCGCATTTCTCGACGAGCGCTCGCAACTCGCGAGACGGCGTGGGAGGCGAAGCGACGCGGAGCAGGTTTGACGGTCGAGGACCTTGACGGGTCCACCGAGACCGGCGGTCACGGCGCAGAGCGCGAGGCTGGCGATGACGATCCGATGCGTCCGCACTCCGGCGAGGCGCGCCGCCTCACGGTTGCCCCCCGCCATGTAGACGTAGCGGCCAAACCGCGTGTGCTGGAGCACGATGTGCCCCACCACCATGATCGCCGCCGCCAAAAGCGCGCTGTACGGAATCGTGACGCGACTTCCGAGCGACAGGCCGGCGTTGCCGATTTCGCGGAGGACCGCCGGAACTTCGTGCTTGCGGCTCTCGGTCAGGTAGCGGGCGAGCCCTTCGGCGATGTTCATCATCGAGAGCGTGATAGCGCCAGCGTGACAAGCGGCGCGATGTCGCGCGGCTCCCAGCGCGGGGAGGAATTGTCGGTCGTGGATGGAGACGGTGGCGGCGAGAGCGACATTGTTACGCGCAAAGGGACCGCGTTGGTTGTCTCGGAGAATTCAGGAACCACGAAATACACCAAAGACACGAAAAAAAGAAGCCCGGCGAAGCGGATCCGTTCGAGGTCGGAAGTGAATGGACTCCGTGATTCCCTCCGTTGGATAAGAGTTCGACTGCCGCGTTTCGGGACTGGCGAAGCTCCTTTCACAACCGGCGTCGATTTTGAACCGCTCGAAAAGGAACTGCGGATACGACCGATGACGCGGATACGAACTTGTTTTTTCGTACTACTAACATCACGACTCTGCGCAGGGCGCGAAGATTTCGATCAGCGACAGTGGACTGACCACGGAATACACCGAAGACACGGAAGAAATACAAGAAAATGACGCGTGCGATCTGTTCGCTCGTCCGTCCTCTTTTTCCGTGTCTTCGGTGTATTCCGTGGTTCTGAGTGGTGTCTCGGTTGCGCGTGAGCAATGCGAGGCCGCGCTGGGTCTTTGGTGTAGTTCGTGGTTCTTCTTCGCACGTGTTACATCGCACGACGTCAACTCGCGCGTTGGTATTCAACGTTGAATGCCATAGCGGTAGACTGACGGACGTTCTGCAAACTCCCCGGCGAGACTCGATTGATGCGCTGCGAATCGGATGGGATGGAGAGATTGCTGCTCGGCGGTCGGCCGTTGTCGATTCTTTTCGCTGTCGGCTTGTGGAGCGTCGTCATGGTGGGATGCGGGGCCGAAGCGCCGCATCCCGCGCCGCCGCAACGAAAGCCATACGTCGCCGATCCGAACGACAAGTCACCCGTCCGGCTCGCGGCGGGCACGGCCCAGCCGGAAAAGACGCCCGCCGGAGCGGCGATGAGCTTCAGCGTCGGTTACAAAGTGATAGGCCCCCTCAATGCGGCGGCGCGGTCACTGCTCGTCATCGAAGCGAACGGCGGGAAGAAGAGCAGTCAACCGACGCAGCTCGCGGGTTCGGGAATGCTGAAAGTGTCTGTCCACGGCTGGCTCCCGACCGACGGACCGTTCGAGGCCCGCATCGAACAAGTCTCGCGGGACGGAACGCGGTGCCCGCTGTCGCTTTCGATTCCAATCGAGTGACCGGGTGTGGAGGTTCGACGATCCGAACAATCGCATTCAGGCCGTCGTGTCGGCTTCAGCCGACACGAAACGACACGTGTGGGCTGAAGTCCACACTACTTCACCTGTCCGCACAAGGCTTGCGTTCCCTGAAGGCAGCGATCACGATGGAACGCTCGACCGTTCGGTCGCACGCTGCGTCGTTGGCTGGTTCCGCTCGCTCAATTGGTCCCCTTTCGAGCCGCTCATGAATTCTTTGTTGCCCGACTCGTCGTCGCCCGATTCATCGACCCGCCGTGGATTTCTCGAAC
>JAGVKR010000283.1 GCA_020050375.1 Planctomycetales bacterium | reverse complement strand
TGACGAGTGACGGCCCGCTCGTCCTCCGCGACACGGGAGCCGGATTTCTGGCGCACTCCAATCATTTCATTTGCAGCCCGCACGCCTGCCGCATAAATTTCGACCGCAGCCTGCCCGATTCGTTCCCGAGATTGGAACGGATCACTCAACTGATCTCCGAACGCTTTGGTGCGCTGACGGTCGACGATCTCAAACGGATTCTCAGCGATCATACGGGACACCCCGTCGGCATCTGCCGCCACCCGCACACAGGACACGGCGACAGCGTTCTCCCCAGCAGCGGCAAGACGGTCGCCGCGCTGATCGCCGAGCCCGCACTGGGGCGGCTGCACGTCTCCCGCGGCAATCCGTGCGAGAATGCTTTCGCCACGTATGCGATGCGCTGACGGTTGGCGCGGGCATTGCACCTCACGCCGATTATCGCTATGCAGGCTGGATGAAAGCTTACTTGAAGCAGCACTGGTTTCTGACGACGCTGGCGATTCTGATCGTCAGCGGCATGACGTTGGGAATTCTCGGATACGGTCCCAGGGCACAACCGTTCGTCGATCACATCAATCCCCGGTGGACGACGGCTTTGGTGCTCTTGCTCATGGCTTTCAGCCTCAACAGCGAGCACCTGTGGGCCGCTTTTCGCGCCCCACGGCCGGTGCTCATCGCGTGCGCCACGAACTATGGCCTCGTGCCGCTCTTGGGCTGGTTGCTGATGCCTTTGCAGCTAACGGCGGATTTTCGCGTGGGGCTCATGATCGCCGCCAGCGTCCCGTGCACAACGGCGGCGGCTTCGGTTTTGACGCGGAAAGCAAAAGGGAACGACGCGGTCTCGCTGCTCGTGACGGTCGCCACCAACCTCGCGTGTTTTGTCATGACGCCGCTCTGGCTGCGCTGGACGACGGCCAGTCGTGGAGAGCTCGACACCCGCAAGCTGATGATCGATCTGGTCGTCGCCGTCCTCGCGCCGACGATCGTCGGACAACTCCTCCGGCAGCCGGCCCGGCTGCACGACTTCGCCGTTCGCCACAAATCGGCGATCGGAGTGGCGGCACAACTTTTGATCGAGCTACTGGTGCTGACGGCCGCACTGCGCGCGGGGACGGCTTTTCATCAGATACAATCGACATCTCTCTCCGCGGCCACTTCTGTTGATGCCACGACAGTCGCCGGCTTGCCCTCTTCGCGTCCGTCGCTGCTCCCGGCCTTCGCAATCGTCTGGGGGAGTTGCGTGACACTGCACTTTGTCGCACTGGCCGTAGGATTCCAGGTGGCGCGGCGGACAGGCAGCCCGCGCGCCGATGCGACGGCCGTCGCTTTTGCCGGCAGCCAGAAAACGTTGCCGATCGGCCTTTATATTGCCACCGACCCGCAACTGTTCGGGGCGGCGCACCCGTTCGCGCTGTTCCCGATGCTGCTTTACCACACGTCGCAATTGTTTTTCGACACGTGGCTCGCGTCGCGGCTGGCGGTTGTGCCTCAAGCGGCCCCAAACATTACGTTGTCGCAGGTGACAGGAGGCAGGAGACAGGAGTCAGAAAAGTCGCCTGACGCCTGATACCTGTCGCCTGCCCCCTTTTTCAACAGCCGGTCAAAGCGTCGGAAACTTGATCTCGCTATTAACGCGTTCGTATCGCGGGTCGCGGAACGTCGACTGAAACTGCATCCCGAAGCCGTGGTTGAGCTCGAACTCGGCCCGGTTGGCCCACGGGGTGCCGGGGTGCGTCTTGCGGACGAACTCGAATTGCGTTCTGGCGAGTCCGAGCTGCTTGTTCAGCTCGTCGACGTCGACTTTGGTGAGCTTCACCTGTCGGTCGGTGGGAGACTGCATCTCGGTGGTGCGCTGGATGTTCCAGACGTTGTGCTGGTCGCTCTGCGGCTTGGGAAAATTGTTGAGATGCTCGTCCATCACGAGCAGAAACTGAAAGAGCCGCACGCGATAGGCAAGCACCTGCGCGTAGAGCAGATCGAAGTTGGCCCGCCAGCGCTGAGATTCTTCTTTCGCGCGTAGCGGCTTGATTTTTTCGAGCGCCTGCGTCGCCTGGTTGAGCAGCCCCATCGCCCGCAGCGCCCGCTGGAATGAAAGCTGCCCCTCTTCCTTGAAGCGAACCGCGTCGGTGGGATACCAGTGTTCCCTGATCTGCAACTCTTTGTCGTTGTGCGGATTGAGCAGCCGGACGATCTCCCAGATCGTCGAGCGGAACCGGCTCTTGTTGCGGTGCTCTTCGTACTCCTTGCGCTTGATCAGTTCGGGAATGTACTCTTTGAGATCGAGGTACGCGAACTTGCGGCGATCGATGTCCGCCTGTCCGACCAGATTCTGCTCTTCATGCGGCAGGACGAAAAAGATGCCCCCCGTCTCTTTGGCGAGTCGCGCCTGCTCGTAGGGAGCGAACCCGCTCGGGAAGGCGTCCCACCGTTCGTGAAGGCCGTCGTACTGCAACGTCTCGGGTGCGGCGGTTTCCGGCCCGCGATTGATCGTCAGCCAGTGGTCGAGCCCGTACTTGGGGTCCTTCCAGCGCATCCGCGCGAACGGATAACCGAACACCGCCTCGCGGCCGAGAATGTACACCGGGGCGCGAGCCCGTTGCGCTTTGAAAATCGCCTCGTCGAGGAGCGGCCCCTGGCCGTCGTCTCCCGATTCGTCAGTGACAACGATGAGCACCAGTTTTCGCCGCCCGCGCGTGACGAACGAGCGGTATTGATCGACGACCTTGCCGACCGCATTGAACAGGTTCTCTTTGCCGCTCGCATCGACTTCGATCTTGTCGATCGCCGACCGAATTTCGGAAATATCGGCCGTCGGTTTGGGAGTGACCGCTCTCACCGACTCGCCGAAGCTATGAATGGCCGACATCAGCACGTCTTTCTCGCGCTTGGCCTTCGGATCTCGCTCGACGACCAGCCCGAGCTCCTCGTAAACCTTGTGGAACTGTTCGCGGATTTCCTTCTGATCGTCCTTCATCGATTCCGATTCGTCGAACAGCCAGACGACGAGCAGCTTGTCTTCGCGCAACATCCGCACCAGCTCCTGCGTCGTGCGACTGAGGGCCGCGCCGTAACCTTCGGCGATGGCCGTCGGCTCGCCCGCGACCTGAGTTTCGCCGAGATCGTTGCCCAACTGATCGAGGCCGGGAATCGTCACGTCGCCGACATTGACCACGACGGTCGGGTCTTGCAGCGATTGGGAGGCGTCAATCTTGGTCTGCGAAACGCCTGCCGTTCCCGAGCCGCCGGCAACCGCCGAGGCCCCCACCGCGCCGCCGCCGGGAACAATGCTGAGCGTTTCGGAAACCTGCGTGTCGGCGCTCATCTCGCGCGTGAACTCGTCGGGAGTCCGCTCGGTTTCGAACAGCGACTCGACCGCCAGGCTCAGGTCCTGCGCGTGGATCTGGAAGTGGATCAACGCCAGCGCGACGCCGATCGCGGCGTGCAGCGCGAGCGAGACACCCAATCCCGGCAGGTCGCGAATCCTCACAGCTTGGGCCTCTCTTTCGGCGGCGCCGTCGGACGCTTGGGGGTCGTCTGCCGCGCCTGCTCTTCAGCCAGGCGAATCTGCCGGCGCGCCTCGTCAGGAGTGGTATTGGCGGGAAAGTATGATGCATTGTTCCCTTCCTGCCATTCCCAACCCATGGGGATCGCCAGCTCGCGCTCGGCGAGCCGCGCCCACGGGGTGTCGGGGTGCTCGTCCATCACGCGCTGCAGGTACATCGTTGCCTGACGTTCAAGCTTCTTCACGGCCTGCCCGGCGTTGATCGTCTTCGACGGCGTGATCCGCCACTCGTTGCTGTCCTTCTTTTGAAAGTTCTTCGGCTGCCCTTTCATGTCCGCCAGCATCTGGTTGTAACCGAGGGCCCGCACCTTGATCGCCAGAGCCCGACCCGCGGCCAGATCATACGCGGCGCGCCAGCGCGGCTCGGAGATTTTGTCGCGATCTTTTTCGCCCTGTCCGAGAACGTCGACGATCAACCCGATCTTGTGCGTCAGCTCCGCCGCTGGTTTTTGCGCCTCGGTCATCTCTTCGCGGAAAATGTTGTCGTTGTAGGCCCGAAAACCCAAGCGGGGGAGGGGGACACTTTCGATCTTCGTCTGCTTGGCCGACATGACGAGCCCCATCTTTGCCTTGTTCTTCTGGAGGCTCGCCTGATAGTCGCGAATCGGGCGATAGTCGGGCTGATACGTCCGCATCACGGCCGGCGAGAATTTTTCGCGGGCTTCTTCGTGCGCGATGAAGAACAGGCCGCCCGTTTCTTTGCAGAGCCTTGTCAGGCCGTAGGGACCATAACCCGACGACATCCGCGTCAGGTGCTCCGTGTTGGCCCCTCCCCAGAAGCCGAGCGCCAACGCCTCGGGCTCGACCGTCTCGGGTCCGGCGTCGACCGGCTCGTCGTCAACCGAACCGTCGGGGTACTTCCACTTCACATAGCCCTTTTCGCGACCGAACAGGGCCGCGTTGCCCACGGTGTAAACCTTGATCCCCGTGCGACGACAGTTCTTGATCGTCTCTTCGAGGTAGGCCTCGGCATCATCTCCCTTCTCGTCGGTGATGATGAAGATCATCACGTTCCGCTTCTTCGCCCGCTCGGAACGGAACCGGGTGACAAGCGTGTTGACCGCCGCAAAGACATTCTCTTTGCCCGAGGGATCGTCGGGAATCGATCGGACCTTCGGGATTACCGATTTCACGTTATCCACAGGCTTGTCGGTCAGCAGCGTAAACTTCTCCCCGTAGGTCGCCACGGCCGTTTGCAGCGCTCCCTCTCCCCCCTGGTCGAGCGACTCGAGCTGGCGATAGACGTTCTCGAAACGGTCGGCGATCGTGTCGCGCCGTTCCTTCAGCGACAGCGACTGATCGAACAACCAGATGACGGTCGTCTTGCCCTGCCGGAGCGACTGCGTGATCTCCCACGCAAGCCGGTCGATCGCCCCCTCGACGCCGCCGTTCCCCTGGGCCATGTTCTCGACGCTGCCTCCCGGCAGGTCGACCGAACCGGTGAGCTCCCCCTCGGACGGTTGTCCGACGTCATCGACCAGCTTGACGTCGGGCGATTTGAATTCCTGGTCGACCTTCTGCTGCACTTCCTGCTGGACCTGCTCGGCAGAATTGCTTCCCACCGCCGCCGAGGCCGAGCCCGCTGACGTCAGCGACGTGACCGTTTCACTGGTCCCCACCGCATCGTCGGCGGTCGACTCGAGGAACTGCTCACTCTCGATGTCCTGCATGGCGCTCAGGATCGACGCCTCTTCGCGGGCGTCGGCATGAATCTTGAACGCGAGCAGGGCGATCAAGGCGACCGCGTGAATGCCCAGGCTGACAACCCAGCCGGGCGCCTCGCGCAACGAAAACCCCGCCAGGTGGAGGCGAGGCAAAGAGACGCTCACAGGGTAGCTCCTCCGTCAGAGAAAACGCACACGATCGGGCCGCACTTTGAGTGTAACATTGCGCCAAGGCGAGCAACACTGGGATCGCGAGGCTTGAGGCTTGGGATCTGAGGCTCGAGCGAAGAATTCAGGGGTCAGGGGATGTTTAGCCGCAAGGCGTAGCCGAGTGTCGCG
>JAGVKR010000168.1 GCA_020050375.1 Planctomycetales bacterium | reverse complement strand
GAGTTTCTCCCCCTTCGACCATCCCCGGCTCGAGGTAGGAAACCCGCTCTGTCGACACGTGTTGTATCGACTCCCACGCGTGGCGTGGGAGTCGGCTCGTGTCAGGTGACCGGCGCGAGCGTCACCCGGCGCAAAGTCGTTGCCCGTCTGACACCGGCTCGTTTACGGTTCCTTGACGGCACTCCAGGCAATGTATGCGGGCTGACCGTCGTCAGATGGCTCGCGAGTCCCGACGGCCCTCAACACCGGATCAGGGTCTTCGATCGACTCGACCCCACACACGATTTCGTACAGCTTAAATGGACTCAGCCAGCGGAAGAAGACGACTTCGCGATCGTCCGCATGCCCTCGAATTTCCACGGGCCACAGCGTCATGAGCGCGCGCGCACTTTTGAGCGTCGGCATTTCGGTGGGAGTTTTGTCGACAAGTTCGGCTTCAATCGCTGCCAACGCGTTTTTGTAGCCGGTCTGCGCTCGCAACTCGTTCAACACGGCCAGAAGCAATAACGCAATCAGGTTCCAGGTGATGGCCTTCTCGATGGTCGAGCGTTTTTTCTGCGTCGGAGGAGTGACGGTCTTGTCGTCGATTGGCGGCGTCGGCTGTGCGGTGGTTTTCTCGGCGCTCACTGGTCGTCTCCCCAAAAACAGAAATGGAATCCAGAACGTCCCCGTCCGTTCCGCGCCATGATACACAACTTCGTCCCGTTTTCCTGCGTCCCACGCCTAATTGGTAGGCGGGAGCCCGTGGCATTTCGGCACGAAGGGCTCAACCCGTCCGCTTGAGATCGGGTGTGGCTGACGGGGGGCGGGGCGTCGCGTCTGGTGGGGGGCGGCGTACCGCTCGAAGTCACGCGCCCCTCAATTGAAATCGGGCGGCGAACCGTCAGGTCGCACACTGCTCGTATGGCAGGTTTCAACCGAAACGATGAAGCAGTTCGTATGGACTGAAGTCCACACGACGAGTCTTACACGCTCTCGCCAGTCATACCTCTTCGATTACGCCCACGAACCGGCCGCCGCTGCGGTAATACTCTTTGGTCTCTCGGACTGTCCAGAGGACTTCTACGAGAAGCGAGACCGACTCCGTCGCCGTGAGTGGAAACCTCACCAGACAGAAATAATGCATGAACAGATCGGCATGGGTCAGCGACAGCCCGTGCAGCGACAGATCGACGACCTCCCCGAATTCGGCTTCTGCCGCTTCGAACACGTGTGCATCTCCCTCGGCCATGATCACCGAGGCGATCTGCACGGGGATTTTGACCGAAGCGCGAGGAGAACGGCGCTTCTCCGTGCCTGCTATTTTCACCGGTGAAAGATTTTCGGGCCGGACGTAGGCATCGCGAGTTCGAACGGCTGCGGCCATCACCAGTTCAGGATCAGTCTCCAAAGCAATCCGGGGAGCGGCAGTTGCAAGTCCAGGCATGTCACCATTCCGGGGGAATCTGGCGGCGCCCCGGAAATCACCGACCACCGGCTGTTCCAAAGGAGATCCGCCATGACAAACCTAGTTCGCAATCAGGCGCGACTACGGCGGGAATTGCCCAGGTTCGAATGCGGCGGCCACGAAGATCAGCCGGCTCGATCCGACAATTCCGACAAGCCGCTTGTGGCAGTCATGCTGATTGTCGGACATGAAGCGATTTGACAGCCGACTGCCGCGAGATCGATGCGAGCGATCTGCCTCAACCGCCCGCCCGGAACAAGCGGTTGCGAACCCCGTCGATGCGAACCGGCTTCGTGAAGTGATAGACGCGCGCGCCCCCCGGAACGTCGGTCGGCGTTCGCACCAGGAACTCGATCCACTCCGGGCCATTGAACGCCGAATAGGCCAGTTCGAGACCGGCGATGAGCTCTTCCGGCGGGCGCATCAGATCGGGAAAAAGAACCGGTCCCGTGTCGGTCTGGTAGACATTGTCGCGCTCGTTCACGTTGAACGTTTTCACGGGATACGTGAGACAGACGCGATAGCGCTTGGTTTCGAATTCGGTGACGGCGATGAGCGGATCGTGAGCGTACGTCGCTGCAATGATCGCCTGCGGAGTTGCCAGCCATTCTCCCGCGCACTCCTGAATATGAATGCGAAGCGAGTCAAAGGCCTCGACCGTGCTTCCCGTCTGTCGATCGGGTTGCGGCTGACCGAGTCCGTACAGCGTGACCGTCTTCTCCTGACCGATGTAGGCGTACGTTTTGACGTTCAGAAAGCGGTCGACCGAAACGATCGGTATAAAATCGGCGTTGGGGACCGTCCAGATTTCATCCGGCACTCCCACGCGTTCGGTCTTGCAGCTCACCCCCAGCACGATTCTCTGGCTGATGCCCGTGCTCTTCTCAGTGATGTCGCAGACGCAATCCAACTGGATCCGCGCGTTGTTGAGCGTATAGGGAGGCTTGTGCGACGCCGTCTGCGGGGGCTTCTTGAGAGTGTCGATCCGAAACGTGAGGAACGACCGGGCGAAATCGATGGTGGACATGAGGGAGCAAACCGTTCCACGAAGGTCCCCGCTCGGAGCCCGGTTCCAACGGAGCCGGAAGATCCCGAACGGCACTTGCCTTAATAAAGGGACACAGCGCGCAAATCAAGCCGGCTCGGCACGTAGCCACGGCTGGCCAGTGAGTGTGGCGGGGTGGCACGCCCTGACCAGCGGGAAGGGCGTGGCCGGCCGTTTCCACGCCCATCGTTCCGCTCTGGGCGCGCCACACTCTTTCTCCATGTTCAGGAATTGGCCAGCCGTGTCGGTGATCCTGTTTCCATTGAAAAGAAAAATGAACTAATGTATACTAATTGGGCGTCCGCGTATATGTGGTGATCGATCGTCGGACGTGCCGTTCCCGGCGACCGTTTTTGACGAGCGACTTCACCGACCAGCGACAGCCTTGCCAATCCCAATCGCCGCAATTTCAAAAATG
>JAGVKR010000744.1 GCA_020050375.1 Planctomycetales bacterium | reverse complement strand
TGGTCGGCGACGGGGCCACGCTCGCAATCTCGTTCCGGCCCGGCCTTCGCTCCTTCGATCGAGCGACATGCTGCGACCCGAGATCTACGGCGCCGCTTTGACCCCGGCACCCGGCGTGACTTCATCAAACCTGAGCAAACCATGCCGTGCGCCCAGCGGGGCGCAGGTCCGAAAGGCATCCATGCGGAAGGCACTCCCAAGAGCGAAACGTCGAGAGTCGGCACCAGTGCCGACTTCACGCGGTTTCGAATTCCTGCCGGAACTCGTTGAAGTTGATGTACTCCCAGTGCCGGTACATCGGCGACGACTGGACGAGGCGGGCGTGCGGACCGATGGCGGCCAATCGCCCCTCGTGGAGAAGGATGATCTCGTCGGCGCGTTTCACGGTCGAGAGCCGCCGCGCCAGGAACAACACCGTTCGGTTGGGGGTGATCCTCTTGTAGGCGTCGTCGAGCATGGTTTTGGTGTCGTCGTCGAGGAGCTCCGAAGGCTCTTCGATGATCAGAAGCGCCGGCTTTCGCAGGACGGCCCGCGCCAGGCCGAGCCGAAACGCCTGGCCGGCGTCGAGTTGCTCGCCGTGCTCGCCAATGACGGTTTCGTAGCCTTGTGGCAGCTTCGCGATGAAATTGTGCGCGTGGGCGATCTTGGCCGCCTCAGTCAGATCCTGAAGCGAATAGTTCGAACTCCCGCCGCTGATGTTGTCGCGAACCGTGGCTGTCAGAAACGGATCCTTGCCGCCGACAAAAATGGCCTCGGCACGCAACGATTCGAGCGTCACCCAGGCGATGTCTTCGCCGTCGATGAGAATCCGCCCCTCCTGCGGCTCGATGAACCGCGGCAACAGCGAGGCCAGCGCCCGGGCTTCGAGGGGATCGGTCGCGACCACGGCCAACTGCCGGCCGGCGGGAATCTTGAGGCTCAGCCGGTCGAGCAGGCGGCGCTTTCCGGGAGTGGTGTACGAGACCTCTTCGAGCGTGAGCATCCGCGAAAGGGGTTGCAGGAACTTGGCTCCGACCGCCTGCCCGACTTCGGGAATCAGATTGAGGTACGTCTGCGTGCGATGGGCTGCGAGCTCGGCCGGCTCGTGCTCGGCCGGCAGTCGGGCGAGGCGCTGCAGGGGGAACCACGCGGCCACGAATGCCGAGAGCATCAATACAGCCGAAGCGAAATCGGTTTCGTGCGGGGGCAGCAGGATCGACCAGCCCACGAACAGCAGCACGACCGCCGCGCAGATGGCGATCAGCGTTCTCACGCCGCGTCGCGCCCAGGCCTTCGATCGCAGGGCCGCCGCCGTGCTGTTCTCGAACCGCTCCAGCGATTTGCGGAATTGCTCCTGCTCGAAGGCCTCCATCGCAAATCCCCGAACGAGGCGCGTCCGTTCGAGACTCTCGGCCAGAATCCGAAGCTCTCCCGCCACGCGGGCCTCCATCAGGCGGCGGCCCGCTTCGGTGCGACGTCGCTGCCAGTGGGCCACAAGCCAGCAGGCCAGGGCCGGGACCAGGCAAACGACCGCCAGCTTCGGATTGACCGCGAGGCCCAACGCGGCGAGAAGGAAGAGCTGGAACGGATCGCGGCCCATCCGGTCGGCCCAATGGAAGACTCCGTCGCGCAGGCGGTCGACTTCGGCCGTGAACAACTGAAAGGCCTGCTCGCTGGCGTGTCCTTCGAGATCGCTGGGCCCCAGTCGCAATGTCTGGCGATGGATCGACTGTCGCAATCGCGTCGCGATTCCGAGCGCGTTCTGCATCAGCAAGGCGCGCGACCGCGATTCGAGCATGCTGCGGAGCCAGCCGATGACGGCGATGGCGATCACCAGCGTCAGCAACGCATTGGCATCGTTCCGCAGCGGGGCGAATTCGCGGTAAAGGGCGACGAGCCAGGGGCTCCAGAATTGATCGCGATCGCGCCAAAGCGTCGGCAGCAATCCCCGGTTGACGTAGACCAGTTGGTCGGCGACCAGCACCGGCGCCGGGCCGTCCTGCAGGCTCTCTTCACCGAAGAGCGCCACCATTTCCGGCTGGGCCGCAACCGGAATCTGAAGTCGCCCGCCCTGGACGAGCAGATCGGTGATCAGAAACAGGTCGATCAGTCCCGCGCACAATAGAATCGAGCTGAGCGCAAACCCCAGACAGGCGCGGAGCGCAACTCCCCGCCGCAGGTCTTTTCGCGAGAAGACGCGTTGAAAGGGGGTGGGGTCTTTACTGGCCACGGATCATCCCGTTCATTCGAGAGTGTGCCGTCAAGCCGACGCAATTCCGTAGCTGTCCCGTTTCCTTCCGTCGCGGTGGTTCGATCGCCAGCCGTCACGCCAGATCGCGATCTTCGAACAACATGAAGGCCAGTATGATCGCCATCGCCGTATACGCCGCCGTGTAGAGCGCGGCCCAACCGAGATAAACCGGCGGGATTATCGCTCCGGTGACGATCGCACTCTCGATGTTGAAGTTCTCGACCGCCGGCAGCACGATCGCGATCATTCGGGCAATGAACATCACAGGCTCGAGCCGGCCCAGATTGGCGCCGACCAGGCTGGGGGTCAAATGTCCGACGACAAAAATCGCCAGGCAAGTCACCATATTGACGACCATCGGCAAGCGCGTCGAAATCGCCACGCTGATCGCCGACATGATCGTGATCTCTAGAAAGACGAGGGCCGCCCCCGGCAGAATTCGCAAAGCTTCGTTGCGGGCGATGATCGGCGTCACCGCCTCCATCGTGGCCGTCTCGCGGGCATCGTAAAACATCTTGTAGAAGACCAGCCCGCAGAAAACGACAATCACCGGCACGAGGAGCGCCAGGACAGCAGTCTGGATCCCCATGAATTTTCCGACGATGAACTGGCGGCGATTGATCGGCTTTGACAGCAGCGTCATCGCCGTCTTCCCTTCGATTTCATCAGCGATGCTCATGCTCGACGTCCAGATGGCCAGGAGCATGCCGCAAATCAGCATCGTTGCCAGCCCACAGATTTCGAGCATCTTCACGTCATCGCCGAGCGAAAAGAAGGGGATGAACGTGTTCACGACCAGCATCAGGATCGACAGCGCCATCAGCAGCGGAAACATCGGTTGCCGAATGGCTTCTTTCGCCGCCGCCCGCGCGATGATCCCGGCCCGCGTCGTGAATAGAAACGCCAGATAGAGTCCGAACAAGACGACCACCATGACGCTGGGGAGCACCCATTGCTGCCAGGCGTCTGCCACGGACGCCCCTCCCGAAGGAACGCTGGCATCAGCCGCTGCATCGGCTGCGAGAAGCAATCCCTGTGTCGCCGTCAACACCCATGCCGCCATGTTTCACCCCTGACGCTTTCGAAATTTCGACAAACAGATCCCACCGACCGCACTCGCGAGAGTGATTCCGCCGTGACGCTTGCTTCCCGCCGAGGCGGAGCAATCTCCCGCCATTTGACGCCGATGCTTACGCCCGAATGACTCCTGGCGTTGGCTGGCTTCCAGCCGAAATCGGCATTTGGCGTTGCTTCAAGCGTTTGTTTGCAATGGGACGGCCTTCTTTCCAATGTAACGGGGGAATCCACGAAAAGGAACCGTCCTTTTGCGGAAATGCCGGCTGATCCCGGGTGCGCCCGAAATCTGTCGGCACGACCGAATCCCCCTGCGAAACCGGAAAAAAGTCGCCCGGACGACGGCACGAGTGGGGTCCGGCCCACCTTTGTGAGATTATCGCGGAAATGTTCCGTGAGCCGGCCCAGCAAGCCGTTGACGGCGATTTTCGAGCCCCGAACCTCAGCTCCCTTTAACTGCGAGACGAAAAGGGAAAGCCGGAAGCCAGTCCGTGTCGCCCGTTCATCATGCCCGGCGCGTGAGAGATCAGGTGGGCTGAACGCCCCCCTACTCCGTCGCGGGGAACGCCTGCAGGCGTTTACCGACCAGCGTGCTGTCGGGTTTCAGCGACCCGATGACGCCACCGAGCGCCGTCCGCAGCTCGGCCGGCAGTTTTTCATCTTTCCACGCGACGTGAATCGCGTCGATCGACGACTTCGCCAGGAGCAGCCCGAACCGCTGAATGTGGAACGCCAGCCGCAAGGCCGCCCCCTGCCGGACTTCGACCGGGGCCTGCACGTCGAGCGCCAATTCGGCCATCCGCCGCTGCACCGATTGCGTCGGCACTTCGCTCAATGCCTCGAGCGCCACCGGAGCGAGCTTGGCGTCGGCCAGCGAATCGACCAGAACCTGCTCGGCGTTGCTGATGTCGAACACCCTCGTCCGCCGGCCGCTGGCAATGTGCGCCAGCCAGCCAATCGCTTCACGCCGCAGCTCGACGCGCTCCGCGTCGCTCATCGGCGGGGTCTTGATCTTCCGCAAAATGGGCTGCACCTGGGCCTCGAAATCTTCGGTGAGCAGCCCCATCGATACAAACGAGACGAGCTTCAGGTTCCGCAGATGAGTTTTCATCTTCGGTTCGAGCTCGCCGGGACCGTGAATCACAACCGGCATACCGGCCGTCCGCGAGTCGGCTCGCAGATTGGCCAGCGTTTCCGACAAGGCCCAGCGAATCACGTTCGGGTGCAGCACGACCAGCTCGACGTCGCCGCGCTCGGCGGCGGCGCGGAACGCTTCTCGGCCGCTCAGAGTGACGATCGGCTCATAACCCAGGTCGCGGAGAAACCCGCCGATCTGCGCGCCGCGGCCGACCAGATCGGAAGAGCACACG
>JAGVKR010000578.1 GCA_020050375.1 Planctomycetales bacterium | reverse complement strand
GCCCACGCCGTTCCAGATCGACGGCGGCAGCGACATTCAATTTCCCTACGGCGCTCGCGGGACGATCTATCGCCGCAAGTTCGCCGTCATTCGCAACGGCTATACCGGTCCCCTCACGGTTCGACTTGCCGATCGGCAGGTGCGGCACCTGCAAGGGATTTCCGGCCCCGTTATGGAAGTCGGCCCGGACGTCGATGAATTCGAATATCCTCTGAGGATCTCAACATTTCTCGAAACCAACCGCACCTCGCGCGTCATCGTTGTCGCGGTCGGCGAAGTCACCGACGAAGAGGGGACGAAGCACAAGGTCAGCACCAGTTCGGCCCAGGGGAATAACATGATCACCGTGTTCACATCTCCCTCGCCGCTGAACCTGCAAGTCGAACGCTCGTCGCTACTGGCGACTCCGGGAACGACCCGCGAGTTGCGCGTCGCCCTGTCGCGCGGGACGCTCTCTCCTGCCCCGCTCACGGTGGAACTGATCCTGCCCGATCATTTTGCCGACCTCGCTGCGGAATCCTTCGTCATCCCAGCCGACGAAACCAGCGGCGTTCTCCGAATCCGATTCGGCGCGCGGCCCGGGCCGCTCACAATGCCGGTGATTCTGCGGGCCACCACACGGCACGATGGCGACCCGGTTGTCGCGGAGACGAAGATCAACCTTGTTCCCCCGCCGTCGTCGGCGTCGAAATTCGAAACGGTCGAGCCGGAAAAACCTCGGCCTTGAGGACTGGATGGGCGGCACGCTCAGACAGGGCCGTGGTGAACGGGGCGCATCCGCTCGTCGGGGGCGGGTCGCCGGCGCGCGACCGCTCCTCCCCTTAGGAAGGGGGAGTTTGGGGGGGAGCGACCAATCATGATCGACGTTCCCTTCTGTCAGGCGCAGCATCAGTCTCGGTCGATCCCTGTTGCGCAAGTGGTCGGGTGCACGGCGCGGCTTGATCCGTTTCTTCTCGCTACGACTCCCCTGACACGAATGTCCCCAATCCTTCGAATGTTTCCAGATCCGAGACAACCGGTCGACACAGGATCGTCGAAAGCTGGTAAAATACACGCCGCTGAAAACGGAAGCCTGACTTCGCCGATTTCGCGGATCCGGAGACGAGCTCGGCCGGTTCGTGTCTTATCCGGCGATCCGCGAATTCCGCAGTTCGAGGCCAGCCGTCGGCGTCTATTGATCTTTGACATGCAACGTCGCCGCCGACCGCTTGTTGCATTCGCAACTGCAATAGACGACGGTGTTTCGCGTGCCTGGAGCACTCTGTTGCGTTGGGAGACGCAACAATACGCAATCTGGAGCCTATTCGATTGCCGACACAGGGGCTGTGTCAATCTGACATCAAAGGACATCAAGTCTTTCCCATGAAAATGCTTACGAATAATTCCCTGGAAACCACAGCATGTAAGAATGGATAGAATGGGAGCTTGGCGACGCAACATCTACGTTGCGTATGATTGCGAGATCTCACGACTTGGCGCAGCGGGCGAGTCAAAATGAACTGAACGTGTGTTCACATTGATGGCGCGCGGGTTCTGATGAGTCACAGGGAAGACATCGAGACGCCGCGCGACTTGCGTTGGCGCTCCCTCGCGAGCGCGCATAGAAGCGGTGCAGTCATTGAGCGGAGTATCCGACGCAGCCAGCGTCGGTGTTCGTAATGGACTCCTCCGCTCAGTGGATGCACCCGTGAGCGGGCACTCGGCTTTCCTTCGTTGACACCCATAAATACATCGGGTAGCGTTGATGAGATCACGACCGTTCGTGTCGCAGCAACTCCGTCAGACCACGCAGACCCGACCGACGAGAGGGAGCATGAACGATTCTGCCGGCAGTCGCTCCTCCGGATTTCGCTCCCAAAGACTTCGGATGCGGCTCATTTTCGCCGTGTTCATGGGGCTGTTTGCAATCTATTTTGCCGTGACGCCGGCAGGTCGCGCGGTTCGGGCGGAAGAGGCTTCCTCCGGCCCCCCCAGCGACCACGTCGGTGAGAAAGACCGTCAGTTCTGGTCATTTCAAAAGCTCGTCCGGCCGATCGTCCCGCAAGTCGACGGTGCATCGCGTTTGCGGACAGTCGTCGACGCGTTCATTTTGTCGTCACTCGAAGCTCGCGGGCTCTCCCTGTCACCCGACGCCGATCGCCTGACGCTGCTGCGTCGTGTCTGGCTCGATCTGGTTGGTGTGCCTCCGTCGCCCGAAGCGGCAGCAGAGTTTCTCGCCGATGAATCACCGCAGGCCCACGAGCGCGTGGTCGATCGGCTCCTGGCTTCGCCGCAGTTCGGCGAGCGCTGGGGCCGGCACTGGCTCGACGTGGCCGGCTATGTCGACACCGTCGGCTTCGACGTCGATGTCGACCTGATCATCACCAGCGAGCGGAAATGGCTCTATCGCGATTACGTCATTCGGGCTTTCAACGACGACAAACCGTACGACCGCTTTCTGCACGAGCAACTGGCCGGCGACGAACTGGTCGATTGGCGCAGCGCGCCCAAGTTCAATGCCGGGATTGTCGAGCTCCTGACCGCCACCGGTTTCCTGCGAAGCGCCCAGGACCTCACGCACGAGCCGGAAGGGAACATCCCGCTGAATCACTTCGGGATTCTCCACGACACGCTCGAGATCGTGGGGACGGGACTTCTCGGACTCACCCTCAACTGTGCCCGATGCCACAACCACAAATTCGACCCCGTTCCGCAGGAGGATTACTACCGGCTGATGGCCGCCTTCACGCCGGCGTATAACCCCAACGATTGGAAGATCGTCATCCCCTACGACAAAAAAGATTTTCCCGATCGGACCTTAGCCGATGTCTCGCTGGCGGATCGGGCCGAGATCGAACGGCACAACGCCGAAATCGACAAACAACTCGCCGAGTTGACGAAAAGGCTCGACGATTTGCGGCGCCCCTATCACGAAAAGCTGCTCGAACAGAAGCTGGCGACAATTCCGGAGCCGATTCGCGCCGACACCAAAGCCGCCATTTCGCTGCCTGCCGACAAACGGAACGAAGTGCAGAAGTATCTCGTCGCAAAACTCGAAGGGGCGCTGAAAGTGTCTGCCGAAGAGATCGGCGCTGCGCTGAGCGCCGAAGACAAAGCCGCCGTCGTCGAGACGACATCGCGATCGAGCGAACTGACCGGCCGTCGGCGGAGCTTCGGCAAGATCCAGGCGCTGTTCGACATCGGCCCGCCTCCCGTCACGCGCCGGCTGATTCGCGGCGACTTCGAGACTCCCGGTGAAGAGGTCTCACCGGGTTTTCTGCGCGTGCTGTGCGACGCCGGCGCTTCGCCGAT
>JAGVKR010000326.1 GCA_020050375.1 Planctomycetales bacterium | reverse complement strand
GGGCTTCAGATCAAAGCTGTCCTGATGGGCGATGCCGCCTGTCAGAAAGACGAAGATCACCGATTTTTTCGGAACGGTAGGTGCGGCAGCCGCCAGCACTCGCAGAGCCGACAACTCGGCCATCCCCAAGCCCAACAGACCGACCGATCCGGCCTGCAATGCCGCCCGCCGGGAAACTGGCGTGTGAGGATGAAACATTCGATCGGCATTCCGGCCCATGCATCACTCCTGAGTTCGCCGCGCAAGTTTGCACGGAAGACGCGAGGAAATCATTACCCATCGAGCATCGCATCCATTAGCTTTGATATATTGCCATGCCCGAGCCGCTCCTTCAAGCCCGCTTTCGCTCCTCGTCGTTCGTAACGAGGAATGATCGCTCACCGACACCCCGATCGCGACGGTGAATACTCTCGCCACTGATTGGTGTATCCTCAGCAATTCGCGTTTGAAGCGATCGGACAACTCAAGATCGTCGACTCACGGTGAATGAAAGACGCCATGACGCACACAACCTCTCTCCGCCGGTCGATTCGCAAACAGCTCTTGCTGACTTGCATGGCCGTACTCGGATTTCACTCCGGCGTGGCCTTGGCCGATGAACCATCGTCACCGGCAAGTGTTTCGATCTCCGTCTCCGAGGCCGGCACGACGACCCCGCTCCCTTCCCGCGTTCATCTCATCGACTCCGCCGGAAAACCGGTCAAGCCGGAAGGCTACCCCTTCTGGCACGATCACTTTGTTTGTGATGGCGCCGCGCGAGTGAAGCTGCCGGCGGGTGAGTACCGTTACGAGATCGAACGCGGCCCCGAATACAGCGCGGCGAAAAAGCCGCTCGTCGTGAAAGCCGGAGAGGCACTCTCCGTCACAGAAACTCTGTGCCGTATCGTCGATCTTTCCCGCGAAGGGTGGTGGTCGGGCGAGACGCATATCCATCGGCCGGAAGGCGAGATCCCGTTCCTGATGCGCGCCGAGGACTTGCACGTCGGCGTCGCCATCACCTGGTGGAACGATCGCAACGCCTGGAAAGGAAAGGCCCCACCGCAGCAACCGATCATCCGGTTCGACACGAATCGTTTTTTGGACATGTTGGGAGGGGAAGACGAACGTGGCGGCGGGGCGTTGTTGTTCACGCATCTGCGCGAGCCGCTGCCGATTGCCGCCTCGAAACGGGAATCGCCATCCTCCGCCCGATGGCTTGCGGAAGCCAAGGCAGCCGGCGCGTGGGTCGATGCCGAAAAGCCGTTCTGGTGGGATTTTCCCCTGTGGCTCGCAAGCGGCAAGCTCGACTCGATCGGGATCGCCAACAATCACATGAACCGCAGCCGAATGCTCGACAACGAAGCGTGGGGCCGCCCGCGCGATCGCGAGCGACTGGCCGGCCCGCACGGAAACGGTCTCTGGACGCAGGAGCTTTACTACCACGCCCTGAACTGCGGCTTTCGGCTTCCTCCGTCGGCCGGCAGTGCGTCGGGAGTCCTGCCAAATCCGGTCGGTTACAATCGCGTCTACGCCCATCTCGACGGTGACCTGACGTGGGACAAATGGTGGGAGGCCATTCGCGCGGGGCGCGTCTTTGTCACCAACGGTCCCTTGATGCGTGTGAAAGCCAACGACCGTTGGTCGGGACATGTCTTCCAAAGCGAAGGCCTGATCGAAATCCCGCTCGACGGGAAAGTCGACTCGCGGGAACCGGTCGCCGCCGTCGAACTGGTGCGTAACGGTCGGATCGACACGATCCGGCTCCCGGCGCGAATCAAGATCGAAGAAAGCGGATGGTTTCTCATCCGGGCCGTGGCCGACGTGCCGCACACGTTTCGCTT
Organism: Planctomycetales bacterium; assembly: GCA_020050375.1. Taxonomy (GTDB): domain Bacteria; phylum Planctomycetota; class Planctomycetia; order Planctomycetales; family Planctomycetaceae; genus SIAF01. The sequence continues at coordinate 2,000 of JAGVKR010000326.1, read as the reverse complement.
CGCTTCGACCGGCCCGTGGTACGTCGAGATCGCCGGCCAACCGACCCGCGTGAGCCGGGCCTCCTGCGAATTCTTTCTCCGCTGGACCGATGATCGGATCGAGAACCTCCGTAAAGCCCCAATGTCAGACGAGGAACGTCGCGACGTGTTGGCGGATCACGACAAATCACGACAGTTCTGGACGGATCGGCTGAGCAAGGCCAACCCCGACTGACGGAGCGATCCGTTGCGGCGTCTTCAAAAGAACATCGCCGCGCGAGTCCAGTAGATGTTGTACTCGTCGAGCATCTGGTCGCCGGTGGGAACCGGGCGATTGAGCTTGCAATTGACCCAATCGAAGCTGATCCGCGTGTACCGGTTCGGCCACCAGTTGAGACCGAGCATCGACTGATTCAGGCGGTTGGTCGAGGTGGCGGGGTCGGCGAAGCCGAGGTGAAAGTTGTCGGTTCCCACGTCCAACCCCGAGTACTGGAACGCCAACTCCCACGCTCCCGGACCGCACTCGCCCTTTGACGGCACGAAAGGCGAACGAGGTTCGACGGTCGTCCAGCCTCCCAACCCATCGCCCGAGTATCTTTCGCCCGTGAGGAAATACGAGAGCGTCGCCTGATAGCCGTTGAGCGTCGTCGTCCCTTTGGTCGTGGAATCGGCCAGCGCCCGCTGTTGCCAGATATACTCGGCATGAACACTGAACCGTCCGTACCAGAAGAAGTGCGGCGCGACTTTCGTCCGCCAGCCATCGGCCATGACGTCGTCGTTGTACTGAAAGAACGGCACGCCGGTCGAATTGATGTAGTTGAAATTGAGCGTCGGCTCGCCGGCTCCGTTGAGAAACGCCTCGACATTTCCCTGATTGAGGGAGTAGTTCTGCATGCCGGTCTGCACACTGGCGCCGAATCCCAGACTGTCGAAGCGATCGTCTCGACCCTTCCACGGGGTGAAGGTGATCGAACCGAGAAAATCGACGCTGCGATCGAGGTCGTAGAATCCCCCTTCGATTCCCGTGAAGACCCCGGCTTGATACTGCACGCGATTGTCGGCAAGCTTCCCCCAGGCCATGCCTCCCATTTGACGCTTGCCAGTGACCTGAAACAGCGGCGAGTTGGTGATCACCGGCTCCCACGCCGGCGAGAAGGCCCAATATTCGTACAGGAACGGAGAGAGCAAACGTCCCATCCGAAAGTGCAGCGCATCGTTGACCGTGTAGTTGATCCACGCATCGAGAACGTTGAACTGACCGAGAAACCCCTGGACGGCGATCTGGTAGTCCCAGTCCTTCGTGATATTGCCGTAAAGATAAGTACGGTAGAAAGGGATGTTGAAACCCTTTTCGGCCGTCGGCATGTTCGGCTGGTCGAAGAACGTTCCGTCCAGCGTCAACTGGTTCTGGAGCTTGACGGTGAATTCTTCGTCGAGGTCGGAGAGCTGCGTGTACCCACCGCCAAAGTTGTAACCATAGCTGGCATAGAGCGGCAGCCGGTCGGTGGCGGCCGAATTGGATTCGGCCGGCGCGGGATATTCCATGGAATTGACCCCGGGAGACATGCCGTACGCGCCGCTGATCGGCTGAATACCGGATGACTGGGGGTCTTCAACGCGGCGGAGCGCTCCTGACTGTGATTTGATGTGTTGCAACTCGGCCCGCAGGGCGTCCACCTGTTGTTGCAGTGACGGACCGCTTTCGGCGCGTGAACCGTCATTTGTCGCGGTCGGCGGCTGGCCGTACGCCGCCGGCGGCACCTCAAACGCCACGAGGCACGTCAGCGCGAGGCACAGGACACGAGCCGGAGATTGCAATCGCGATGGCAGGAAGGACTGCATGGACACGGAACAACCTCGCACCGTGCGCGCTCAGGGGCGTCAGGTATCCGATAGAATCGGCACAGCCATCAAAGTCTCTTTAACCCACATTGCGCACCATTGTCGTCGGGCAGGCGAAGTGGGCGGAGGACTGCCGCCGGTGAATTGGGACGAAGGGGTCAGGGAACGAGCGTGGAATC
>JAGVKR010000456.1 GCA_020050375.1 Planctomycetales bacterium | reverse complement strand
GGCCGAGGCCACGTTGCAGGCGCTCGGCGCCAACGCGCCGACGCGACCACAATTGGGGAAGGCCCTTCCGTGAAATCCGCAATCTCTGTCGATCCATCGTTGAACGTTTCTGCGGAGTCCCTGGAGAGCAAGCTCCATCGCGTGTATTGCGCCGGGCCGCTATTCAACCAGGCCGAACGGGATGAGATGACGGCGATCGCCGATGTGCTCCAAGCGTCGGGATTCGCCGTCTATCTGCCGCATCGGGATGGCATGGAATTCCGCCACGTGCATCACCAGCTCGTCGATCAGGGCTGGCCCGCGCCGCAGGCGGCGCACTTTCTGCATCAGGCGATTTTCGCTCTCGATATTTATCAGCTCGTGGAGGCCTGCGACTCGGTCGTGTGGAACCTCAACGGCCGGACGCCGGACGAAGGAGCGGTCTCCGAAGCGGCGATCGCCTGGACGCTCGGCAAGCCGCTCGTCGCCTACAAGGACGACGTGCGCTCGCTGATCACCGGGCGCGACAATCCATTGCTGGTGGGCCTGGTCGACTTCCGCACGCTCGACGATCCACAGAAGATCCCCGCCGCACTTTGTGCCGCGATCGCGCAGTCCCCGGCCCCGGCACGACAACCGGCCCCGCTCCCTCCCCCTGTTGCGCGGGCCGTGCAGCAGGGGCGAGAATTGTGGTCCGCAATGCACACCAATCACGCCCACGGCGACAACGCCGCGATCGCCGAAGTCGTCAAAGACCTGTTCGCCGGAGAGACCCAGAGTGTGAAAACCGACGCGTGAGCCTCCCCGTTTCAACTCCGCACTCCGAATTCCTTCTACTATCCACTCTCCACCGTCTCCTTTCTACCTCCCATGCACCCGCTCATTGACATTCCCGAACTGGTGCGACTGGAAGCCGGGCAGGGATTGATTCGCATCCCGGACGAGCAGGATGTCCCCTTCACGCCGCGGGTGCGGGCGCTCGTCGACACGGCGGAGTTCCGGCGGCTCGCACAGATTTCGCAACTCGGTCTGGTCTCGCGGATCTACCCGGGAGCGATGCACACGCGCTTCGAGCACGCACTGGGAGTGTTCCACAACGCGCTGCGGTATCTCTGGCAATTGGGCAAAGACCGGCAATTTCGCACATTGGTCGACTGCCACACCGCCGAGGTGCTGATGGCCGCAGCGCTGCTGCACGATCTGGGGCACTGGCCGTTCTGCCATCCGATCGAAGACATGCGCTTGCCCGATCTCCCCCCGCACGAGCAGTTCGCCGCCGAATTTCTTGCCCCGCATCGTGAGCTGGCGCAGGTGCTGCGTGACGAATGGGGGATCGATCCGGCCGAGGTGCTCGACGTGCTCGTGCCGCGCACCGATTCGCCGCGGCTGCGGCTGCTGCGGTCGATCCTTTCCGGCCCGATCGACATCGACAAGATGGATTACCTCGAGCGCGACAGTCTGCACTGCGGCGTGCCGTATGGAAAGAACTTCGACAAGAACCGCCTGATCCAGTCGCTGCTGCTGAACGAAGCCGGGGATGGGCTCGCGATCAGCTCCAAGGGCAAGACGGCCGCCGAGCTGATGGTTTTCGCGCGGTACGTGATGTTCAGCGAGGTCTACTGGCACCACGCCGTCCGAGCGGCGACGTGCATGTTCGCGCGGGCTTTCTTCGAGCTGCACCTTGCGCTTGATCTCAGGCAACTCTTCCAGCAGACCGAAGCCGACGTGATCCACACATTGCGCGAGGCCGCCCGGGGCACGGACTGCGAGCCGCTGCTGGAGGGATTATTCGGCCCACGCCGGCAGATCTACAAGCGCGTGATCGAGTGCACCTTGCACCAGCATGCCGAGTTGTACGAGTTGCTAACGCGGAAGCCGATGGCATGGCTCGTCCCGTGTGCCGAGCGCCTGGCGGCCGATCTGGGCCCGCTGATCGGCGAACGACTCTCGCCCGCCGACCTGGTGATCGACGCCCCCCCAGGCGATCGTGAAGTCGAGTTCGAAGTCGACCTCTATTTTCCGAAGGAGCACTGCTACCGCCCATTGCACGAGGTCTCTCCCGTCATCCGCGCGCTGGCGGGAACGCAGTTCGACGACTACGTGAAGCGCGTCCGCATCTACTCCCACCCCCGCGTGGCCCGAAAGCTCTCGACGCTTGCGGGCTTGCCCGAGCGGATTCGAGCCGTGGCGGAAGAATAAGACCTTTCGCGTTCTGCTGTTTGGCCCGGTTGATTGCGACGCGCGTGTCTGGTGCGCGTGACACGCGCCGAGCATGCTTGGCGGCGGAGGCTTTCATCGCATCTGTATGCCTCTTTGCCTGCAGCGCTTCAGGGGGCTCACGCCCCCCGCTCGCCGTTCGTCCTCAAGCCTCACGTCTCAAGCCTTTGCTGCCTTGCGTCCCCTCTCGCGACGCGGCAAGATACGACGCGCTGTCCGCACCACTGTTTCACCACCCAATAGTAATTCCAAAATGATTCGCATCGGCATCATCGGCGTCGGCTTCATGGGGATGACCCATTTCGAAGGGGCGAAGAAAGTCAAAGGGGCCAAAGTCACGGCGGTCGCGACCCGCGATCCCAAAAAGCTCGCCGGCGACTGGACGAGCATCCAGGGGAATTTCGGTCCCCGCGGCGGGCAGGTCGATCTGTCGAAGATCAAAACATATTCCGATTATCACGAGCTGCTCGCCGATCCCGAAATCGATCTGGTCGACATTTGCCTGCCGTGCGAGCAGCATGAAAAGGTCGTCTTGGAATCGCTGGCGGCCGGGAAACACACGCTCGTCGAAAAGTCGATCGCGCTCGACATCAAGGCGGCCGATCGAATGGTCGCCGCGGCGAAGAAGGCGGGCAAGCTGCTGATGGTCGCGCATGTCCTGCCGTTTTTCCCGGAGTTCAAGTTTGCTGCCGACTGCATCCGCAGCGGCAAATACGGCAAGCTGCGGGCGGCCCACTTCCGCCGGGTGATTTCGAAGCCCGACTGGTCAGCCGACATGGCAAGCCTCGAGAAAACCGGGGGCCCAGGGGTAGATTTGCACATCCACGACACACATTTCATCGGCTACGCGTGCGGCGTTCCCCGCCAGGTCCATTCGCGCGGGATTCTCGAACGGGGCTTTGCCCAATACCTGACGACGCAATACCTGTACGACGATCCGGAGCTGACAGTGAGCTGCGTCAGCGGCGGAATCGCCGCCAAGGGACTGGCCTTCGCCCACGGCTTCGAAATCTACCTCGAAAAGGCGACGCTGCTCTACGACTTCAACACGCTGGGAGGGGAACCGCTGCTCAATCGGCCGCTGACGGTGGCCGTGCCCAACGGCAAGGCGACGCAGCCAAAGCTTAAGGGCGGTGCCGAATGGTGCGCGGCGTTCACCGCCGAATTGCAGGTGGCGGCCGATGCCGTCCGCACCGGCAAAGAACCGGCGCTCCTTTCGGGCGGCCTCGCGCGCGACGCTCTTAAGCTATGCTTGCTCGAAGCAAAGAGCGTGGCAACGGGAAAGGCCGTCAAAGTCGTTTGAGGAACGTAATTCGCAGCAATTTACGTCCATTTAGCCCCCCGTGAATCACGGGGGGCTAAGTACGCGACAATGGGGATGTAAGGGCATGCCCGACACGATTGCCATTATATTCACGTTCACGACGTATGGAACATGGCTGCGAGGTGACGATCGCGGATGGACGGATGAGGGCCGGCTCATGCCGGCGAATCCTCGGCTCGAGCGTTTTGATTCGCAGCGTTTGAAACACGAGCCAAATCTGTTTCCCGCCGACCGGCTGCTTGGAATTGGAGAGATGATCGGTGAGTCGCTTATCGCTCGTAAGAATGTGTCTCTATTCGCATTGACTGTCCAAACCTGGCACGTCCATTTCGTAATCGGCGCGACGGCGCATCCGGTCCCGCAGATCGCCAAATGCGCAAAAGATGCTGTGCGGTGGGGGCTTCGATTGAAGCGACCCATCTGGACTGACGACTACGACAAACGGTTTTGTTTCGATGACGAATCGGTACGCAATCGCATTGACTACGTCGAGCGGCATAACCTCGAACGTGGCTGGGTGCGCAAGCCATGGTTGTTCTTGAAGACATTCGGTCCTTTGGAATGAACGCGTACTTAGCCCCCCGTGATTCACGGGGGGCTAACCCACATTGCGCACCATTGTCGTCGGGCAGGCGAAGTGGGCGGAGGACTGCCGCCGGTGAATTGGGACGAAGGGGTCAGGGAACGAGCGTGGAATC
>JAGVKR010000124.1 GCA_020050375.1 Planctomycetales bacterium | reverse complement strand
GGTTGCCGCGCAAACGGGTTGAACGGGACTCATTGCTTCTCGCGTGCCTTGTAAAACTCGTCCCCGGCATTCCAGGTCGGCAACTGGTCGGCATTGGCGACATCGCGGGCTACGTTGAGGATGAACCGCGCCAGCACAACGAACCCCGAGAAGTCCCAATCCGGCTTGAGATCATCCTGCGGCGAGTGGTACGCCTTGTCGTTGAAATCCTTGTACGCCTGCTTTGCGAAGTCCGTCGGTTTGCCCGCGATCTTCATGCCTGCTGTGACAGAGAACGCCGGGACACCCGCGTATGCCATCGAGAAATGGTCCGACCGGTAGAAGCTGCCCAAGTGTGCCCGCTGGTCGGCCTCGATCTCGAGGCCATTTCTCTCGGCGGTCGCCTTGACCGTCGGCCAGACAGTCGTCCGCTCTGCGCCGTTGACGACGATCGATTCCGGCAAACCGAGCGGCAGGATCATATCGAAGTTGAGGTTGAGCGCCGTCCTGCCCAGCGGGATCAGCGGATTCCGAACATAGAACTTCGAACCGAGCAGCCCCTTCTCTTCCGCGGTGACGGCGAGGAAAATCGCGGATCGCTTCGGTTTTGGTGACATGGACGACCAGGCGCGGGTCAGTTCGAGCAGCAGGCCGCAGCCGGTGGCATTGTCCGCCGCGCCGTTATAGATCGTATCGCCCAGCACCGCCTTGCCGACGCCGAGGTGGTCCCAATGCGCCGTGAAGAGGATGGCCTCCGACTTCAACGCGGCGTCGCTTCCCTCGACCATGCCGACGACGTTGTGGCTGACGAATTCCTCGATGCGGGTCGAGATTTTCCCCTTCAAGCACGTGCCCAGCGAGTAAGGCTTAAATCCCTTCGTGTCCGCCTCTTTCAATGCTCTCTCCACAGTGTGACCCGACAGGCCAAGGAGCTTCTCGCCCGCAGCGACAGAGAGCCAACCGGCGAAGGCCAGCACCGGCTGGCCGGACTCGCGCTTGAGCTGTGCGCCATCGAGCCGTTGAATGACGGAGAAGGGATAGCCCGCGGTCTCATTCGTGTGAATGATGAAGCAGGCCTTCGCTCCGCGGCGGGCCGCCTCCTCGAATTTGTAAGTCCAGCGTCCGTAGTAAGTCAGGGCGGTGCCGCCGAAGAATTTCGGGTCGCTCGACGGGGGCTCATTCGTGAAGAGGACGACAACCTTCCCCTTCACGTCGATCCCCTGATAATCGTCCCACCCGAACTCGGGCGCGGTGATGCCGTGACCCAAAAAGATCGCTTCGGCGTCAAACTCCTCGAGTTCCCGTTGCGTCTGGCACAGGCCGGCGAAGCTATCTTCGCAAGGGATGTCGAGCGCGGCTCCGTCCTTAGCGGCAACGAGCGTCGACATCGGGCTCGTCACGACACGCACGAGCGGGACAGGCTGGAAGAACGAGTCTCGCTCGCCGATCGGTTTGAGACCGGCCTTTGCAAACTCGTCCGCGAGGTATTCCGTCGTGAGGATCTCGCCGTTGGTCCCCGGCCCACGCCCTTCCAGTGGATCGCTCGCCAGATGGGCCACCGTTGCCTTGATTCGATCGGCGGAAATCTCGGGAGGATCCGCTGCCGATAAGGCGGGTGCGAGCGTCAAAACAACGAGGAGCGAGAGAAATCGACATGCCACAGGAGCTTCCTTATCAAGATTTCGAATCAACAATCGCTGTAGGCCGGGTCGTGCCTGACCTTTGCCTTCTACGCCTTCAATTGTTGATCCATTCGGGCGGCGGCTCGATCTCCGCACTCGGCGCGTGCCCGGCGTCCTTTCTCCCGCTTCCGGCCAGACGACTGATGGCGCGAACCGTCATGTCGTGTTCGCAAACGATCTGGCAACTCAAGCGAACGCCCGTCAGGCTTCGCGCCGCAAGCACGTCGCGCTCGGCAACCGTCATGCGGGCCGGTTCGCCCGCCACGAATTCGACGCGGCAGGTCGTGCAGCGCGCGTGGCCGCCGCAGGCGTGCAACTGATCGATACCGGCGTCCTGCGCAAGGGCCAATACGAGGCGCTTATCCTTCGCGACTTCGAATTCACCGACTCCCTCGACTGTGAGCTTTGGCAATGGGTTCTCCCTGTTGAACGATGCTGGCGCAACAAGCGATGCTGGAAAAGGATTGTATTCGAGCGCCCCCTGCGACGACAATTCGCTACGGCCTTCTCTGCAGCCGAGGCGGACGCGGCGACTTCCAACGAAAAGCGCATTTCACATGGCTACAGACGCACAATCGTAGCCTTCCGACGGCGTCGCTCATGGTTGCCCATCTGGCGTCAGGCCATGACCGCGAAGTGCCGGAGATCGCCCTTTCGCCAGGGTCCTGACGCCCAAGGGCCGCATTCCTGTCAGCCGGGGATACCAGTTGCCGTTCGCTCGTCAGCTTGCCAGCGCGTGATCAATGCGAGAGCACCGATGGACAAAATGGCTCCGGCCGTTGCCAGTGCCGTATCTTTCTGGCCGTCGAACATGTCCCCCTGGTGCCCGAGGAACTGATCGGCCCATTCGGGAGTGAAGACCACGGCGACGAGCCATTCAATGAGCTCGTATCCGGCGCTCGTTGCGAGAATACATTCGATCGCCAGGACCGATGACAGGCAGAACGAAAGCCTCATATGTCGGCGTTCGAATTCCTGGATCGGAACTGCCAGCAAGAGTCCATACGAGAAATGAACCAGCCGGTCGTAATGATTGCGCTGGAATCCGAATGTCTCGGTGATGTTGATCCCCAGCAGAGTCTCGAACCACGCGTCATAAGGCACGTACGAATAAAGGTAACGGGCCCCCAGCGTATGCAGCATCAAAAACAGGGTGATCGAAGTGAAGCTGAGGCGGCTGATCGAGAAACGATTCGAGAGGTACCCCAACAGCAGCCCGGCCAGGATCGTCGGCACGTGCTGCATCAGCAGGAATTGCATATACGGCGGCCTGACCCAACTCGCGCCGACGCACACTAGGAACAGGATGAACAGAGACCGCTGGAAACGATCGCGGGGGAGAATTCTCATAGGTAAACATTACTGTCCATGAGTTCGAATCAACAACCATGTTGATCCAGATCAGCCACTCGTTATTCCTCGCATGATGTCAATTTCGATGTTCGCCAATATCGCGGCGCGGTCCAACAGGCCGGAATGCTTCATGGTGACTGGGATTTATTGTCCTAACCGCGAGAGTTAGACTGATGGCATGTGCAGCGAAGCAAGTCCCAAACCGCAAGTCGAGACCTTCCAGAGACCACTCCGATGTTCATGCGACTCTTAGCGGCGGCGATGGCGTGTCTGTTCGTTTCCGGCTCACGCTCCACCGCGTTCGCGCAAGCGCCGGCAGGTGCGCTGCCGTCGGGCCGTCAAAAAGCAGTCGAGCCGACGTTGCAGATCGTGAATTCAGTGGTCCGTCCCTGGATCGAAAAGTACCAGCCCCCCGGGACGATCGTCGTCGTTCACCGGGAAGGGGCGACAGAGTTCTTCCCGTTCGGCGAGGCGAATCGGGCGCGTCGCATGGCCGTCACTCCCGACTCGATCTTCGAACTGGCGTCGATCACGAAAGTCTTTGCCACCACCTCATTGGCGATTGAAGTCGAGCGCGGTCGGATGCGGCTCGATGATCCGGTTGATAAGTATCTGCCGCTGCTCCGCGAAGGGGGCGACATTCGTCACGTCACGCTGGAGCAACTCGCCACCCACAGCTCGAGTCTGCCGCGAACGCCGGGGGCGCATCCGCGTGGCCCCTGGAACCACCGGCTCGTCATGGAATGGCTGGTCCACTGGAAGGCGGCCTATCCGCCGGGCACCAAGAGCCTGTACTCGAATCTGGCGTTGGGAGTTTTGGGGAACGCGATTGCGGCCGAGGAGCGTCAGCCGCTGCAGGAGGTGTGGGACCGCCAGTTTTTGCATCCCCTGGAAATGCAGAGCACATTTTTCGAGATCCCCGAACGGGCCGCCGGGCGTCTCGTGCAGGGCTATGGGGCCAATGGTCATCCGGTGGAGCGAACGATGTCAAATAGTGGCTGGCCTGCCGGAGGTCGGCTCTGCTCTTCGGGGCGCGACATGGGAAAGTTTCTTGCCGCCAATCTGGGGCAGGTTCCGAATCACCCGCTGATTGTCGGAGCCATGCAATTCGCCCAGAAGCCGTACTTCAAGGCTTCAGAGACCATGATGCAGGGCCTGGCCTGGCAGCGCGTCCATCTGCACGGGGAGCTTGTCATCGACAAGAACGGCGGGCTGGAAGGGACTGCAACGTACATCGGGATGAACCCGGGACGACACCTGGGGGTTGTGGTGATGGCCAATCGCGGCAAGTCTCAGGCGACCGGAGTGGGACGCGCCCTTCTGACCGCCCTGGCCGGCGTGACCCCCAACGACGAGCCCCCCGTGCCGGAGGACGAATTGGACGCCGAGAACCAATAGGTCTCGCCGGATTGTGCCGCCCGGATCTCGGTCCCCGGTGCACAGAAACAGTCGCGCCGCCGTTAATTGATCGGCTCCAGCTACGGACAAATTGCCGGATCCCAGCGATCGAGGCGCGTTCTCCAGCAGGGCACTTGTCACAAACGCCCGAACACGACAAGATCAGCTCGATCGAGGACAGTAACCAGGCACTGTCGCATTCCGACCGATTGTGGGTTTGCGCACCAGGAAAGTTGCGCACGGCAGCCGGAAACAAAGCCCGTGCGACGCGGTGACGTCCGGCAACCGTCCTGCTGCGACCTCAAGCATTCAACGTGACTCGTTTGCAATGACATTGAATTCTTACGACCTCGTTGTCATCGGTGGCGGTCCGGCAGGAACCACCGGCGCCGAACTGGCAGCGGACTTTCAGAAACGCGTGGCTCTCGTGGAACGGCGCGCCTCGCTCGGCGGGGCTGGAATCAACACGGGCACGATCCCCAGCAAAACGCTCCGTGAGACGGCTTTGGCGCTCTCCGGTTGGCGTTCCCGCAAGTTGTACGGTGTGGATCTGTCGTTGCGCCGTGATGCGACGATCAACGAGTTCACGTATCACCGCAACGATGTCATGGCCGACGAACGGCAACGCATCGAGAACCGGCTCGAACGAGATCATGTCGAACGATTTCAGGGAACGGCGAGTTTCGTCGATCCGCACACGATCCGCGTCGCTGGAGCCGATGGAAGTGACGTTCTCTTGCGCGGCGACAAGATTCTCATCGCGACCGGATCTTCTCCCTGGCATCCGCCGGAGTTTCCCTTTGAAGATGACCGCGTCTACGACTCCGATGAGCTTCTGCAAATCACTGACATTCCGAAGCGGCTCATCGTGATCGGCGGCGGGGTGATCGGAAGCGAGTACGCTTCGACGTTTGCGGCGATGGGGACCGAAGTCCATCTCGTGGATGGCCGAGACGTTCTCCTGCCGTTTCTCGACGGAGAGGTGTCCCGCGCCCTGGCCGGCGCCATGACCGCCAGTGGAGTGAAGATTCACTGGAAAGAGCGGGCGGTTCAATGCGACGTGTCGCAGCCCGGCGTAGTGACGGTCCAGTTGACTTCCGGCTTGAGACTCGCGTGCGATGCGGTGCTGGTTTGCGCAGGACGATCGAGCAACACAGCCGAGTTGAATCTTGCCGCCGCGGGGATCACGCCCGGACCGCGCAATCTGATTCCGGTCGATGCCCAAGGCCGAAGCAGTACGCCTCACATCTATGCCGCGGGGGATGTCGTCGGGCCGCCGGCTCTGGCGGCGACCGGCATTTTGCAGGCGCGCGTGGCCATGAGCCACGCCTTCGACGAACCGCTGAAACGAAGCATGACCCGGGTCCTTCCCACCGGGATTTATACCATTCCCGAAGTCAGCATGGTGGGCGATACGGAGGAGGCACTGAAGAGCCAAGGCGTGGACTACGTCGTGGGGCGGGCCCGATATGTCGACAACGTGCGCGGACATATCATGGGTGATGACGCCGGATTTCTCAAACTGCTGTTTCGGCGTGCCGACATGCGACTGCTTGGCGCCCATGTGCTCGGCGAACACGCCACGGAACTGGTGCATATCGGCCTGATCGCGATGCTGACGGAATCCGACGCCAGTTTGTTCCGTTGCACGTGCTTCAATTACCCAACCCTGGGCGATCTCTACAAGTACGCGACATTCGACGCTTTTCGCCAGCGCGACGCCGGTTGAATTTCTCACGCCCGGAAAAATTCTCGCTGAGCTCTTGAGCGCGCCGTGTACTCGCGTGTTCGCCCTCGGCGACCTGTCAAAGCTTCTGGATTGGAACCTGACAAAGCTGAGGCGTCATTCCCAATTTGGGCGGGCTGCGTCGTCCGGCCGCGTCCTGTTGTCGTGAACGGAAAATGTTCCGGCCGTCCATTCGTGCCATTTTGCCGAGATTATCGCGCCCGCACATGCGGCATAACTGGAATCGTTGGATTTTCCGTCAGAGTCGGCCGATATTGAGGACACGTCGATATCCGTTCACCAAGACCATATGCATCGACGCCATGTCTTCCAATCGCCGATGCAGTTTCGTGCTGTTGGCATTGGCGTTTTGCGAACTGTCGTGCGCTTCGGTCGGAAATCAGTCCGCATTACGTCCATCGGTCCAGAAACCGGCACCGTTGCTGCTTCAAGAGCAGACGGCGCGCGAACGTCCAGAGCCAGGCGAAGACGCCGCGGCCACTGGATCGGCGTTTCAACTCTGCTCGGCAGAGCAACCTGTGGGAGGCATTGACGACCGATCGTCGATTGAATCCGGCTCGTCCGCGGGAACACGACCAGATTCCGAGAGACGCGATGAAATCGCTCGGCCGCGAGGGTCTTCTGGCGAACAACGTTCAGGTGATCGGCCTGACGAATTCAGCGGTTCCAATGAGGGCCTGCCTCCCGCCGATCTGCCGGAATCGCCGGGCGAAGTCGCTCTGAGTCTGGAACCAGCACCGCTTGCTGACGGAGATCATCCGTTTCCGATCAACCTGGCCGTCGCATTGCGACTGGCTGATGCGCGCCCCCTGGTCGTCGCTGCGGCGCAGGCCAGTGCCTGGGTGGCCGAGGCGCAGCTTCAGCGCGCGCAACTGCTTTGGGTTCCGTATTTCGACCTCGGTGCCCTGTACTACCGGCACGATGGTTTTGGCCCCGATTTCAACTACGGGGTGAACAACCCCCGCTACGGCGGACCGACGCCGGGCGGGCCGCTCAATCAGAATCTGAACTACTTCTACGGCTATGGAAGCTTCTTTCAAACCGTCAATCTGACGGACGTGATCTTTCAGCCGCTTGCCGCGCGGCAGACGCTCGACGCGCAGCGCGCTGATATCCAGACCGCGAAGAACGATGCTTTGCTTGCAACCGCAAACGCGTATTTCGACGTTCACCAGCATCGCGGACAGTACGCCGCCGCGCTGAATGTCGTCGAGCGCTCCTCGAAACTCGTGGCTCGACTTGAAGAATTATCGCGCGATCTGATTCCGACGGTCGAAGTCGCGCGCGCCAGACGGCTGCACGCGAGCCTCCAGCAGCGTTCGGTGTCGGCCCGCGAACGGTGGCGCGTCTCGAGCGCCGATCTGACGCAGGTTCTGCGACTCGATCCGAGCGCCGTCGTCGTTCCGATCGAAAGCGATCATTTGCAGATCACGCTGATCGACCTCGAGCGGCCGCTCGATGAACTGATTGCGATCGGCGTGGCGCACCGCCCCGAGATTCCCGCCAGTGCGGCTCGAGTCCGGGCGGCCGAAGTGGGAGTCCGCCGGGAAAAGAACCGTCCGCTGTTGCCGATGGTTCTGGTCACCGGTTTCCAGACGCCCGGCGGGATGATGTCGCAGTTCGGCATTTTCGGCACCGGCTCCGATTCGAGCATCAACCAATGGAGTCTGCGCAACGACGTCAGCCTGCAATTGATCTGGCAACTGGAAGGTTTCGGGTTTGGAAACCTCGCCCGCATCAAAGACCAGCGCGGACAGGAATCGAAGGCGATCGTG
>JAGVKR010000067.1 GCA_020050375.1 Planctomycetales bacterium | reverse complement strand
GGCCGCGCATTTGGCGCGAGCTAAAGGTGCTGAACCAGATCGGTCTGACGCGCGGAACAATGGAGTTCGAGTAAGGCGTCGCTCAGCAGCGTATTATTTAGCCGCGAGGCGCTGCCGAGTCGTGAGTGTGACGCTGATCCGCGTAACGATGCGGGGCCGGCGCGATTGCGCCATGGGCAGCGGGTGGCGATGCGGAAAAGTCGTTACGAAACCTACGGTCGGCTGCTCGACGACCGGGGGAAATGAGTCCCAAATTGCCGCGGCAACTTCCGATCTAAGCGGAGTTTGCGCCCCGCGACCCCGAACACCGTCGCCGTCGGCTTGCGGTATCGCCACGCCCCCGGAGGGCCCCCGCGTCCTCCTGCTTTCTGACCTATACTTGTCACTGACAAACGGGCCCTCTGCTGCGCGATCGCCGCCGGAACGAGGACGCTCGTCGATTGATCCCGCCACCGCATTCAATTCTCCTTTACGCCGAGCTTCCATCGCATGTCCTCCACCGCCACACTCGAGCGTCCGGACGCACCGCGTCCGAAAGGCACAACAGCGGCAAATGCGACCGCCGCCACGTCTCCAACCGCCGCGAACTCCACCGAAGCCGCGGCCGGTTGCCCGAAGTGCGGCAATCTCGATTCGTGGGGGACCGCGTCGTGGTGTCCGAAGTGCGGATATTATCCGCGTTTCGGGACGACCGTCGCGCTCGAGGGGGCCGCGGCCGCAACACAGGATGGGCTGCCCGCTCCATCGTCGCATCTTGAAGCGCTCGCCCGGCTGCCCAAATGGGCGTACGTCCTGGCGGGGGGAATCGTCGCGATCTTCGTCATCAGCGTCGCGGTTCGCGTCGTGATCCCCGACGACAGTCTCGTGCGATCGTTGTGGTCGATCACCCAACTGGTCGTGGGGGGCGGAACGTTCATCGCCATGCATGTGTACGCGTTCCTTCGCGCCGGGATGAAAACCGACCGGCTGAATTTCTTCGACATGATCGTGCACCCGATCGAGGTCTGGCGTCCGTCATTTCAGGAACTGCCCGCGACGTCCCGCCGCATCTGGGCCGGCGCCTGGGGTTTCATGGCGTCCGCCTGCGCGATCCTGATCATCGGCGGCATTCGCTACTCGGCGCTCACCGACGATTGGGGCTTCAAGGAACGGCCCAAGCAGAACCTGATGAAGAAAATCAAGGACCAGTTGCTTGCCAACGCCAAGGACGCCGAAGAGGGAGCCGACAACCTTGAAGACGCCATCAACGACTTTGCCGGCGACGACGAGGCGAAGAATAAGGGGAAGCACGAGCTCGAGATGCTCTCGGCCGACTGCGTGGTCGTCGGCTTCAATATCGACAAGAACACCGGAGAAATTCGGGACCTGGTGCTCGCCTCGGTCATCGACGAAAGACTGCAATACGCGGGAATGGTCACCGGCGGGATTCCGCCTGAGCTTCAAAAGCAGTTGCGGGATAAGCTGCCCGCTCTCGCACAGGAGGAACCGTTTCTGAAATGCCCGGTCGCGGCGACCTGGGTCAAGCCGGTCGTCACCTGCCGCACGTCGTTCAAATCGTGGAGCGACAACAAACGCATGCAGCAGCCGGTCTTGAAGGAGTTGCTGGCCGATACGGACGCGAGATAGTGCGAGGATGCGCGGTGACGGAAACGTCTCGCAGTCATTTGATCGCCTTTAGGACTGTCGAGAGCTGCTGTCGAGAGCTTCAGGGGGCTGACGCCCCTCGCTCGCCGGTTGGGGTCAGCCGCGGTTATCGAGCGGCACGAATTGCCGCTCGGTCGGCCCGGTGTAAATCTGCCGCGGGCGGTTGATGCGGTTCCCCTGCTCTTCGCGTTGCTCGCGCCAGTGGGCGATCCAGCCCGGAAGTCGGCCGAGAGCGAACAGGACGGTGAACATGTTCGTGGGGATCCCCATGGCGCGGTAGATGAGCCCCGAATAGAAATCGACGTTGGGATAGAGCTTGCGTTCGATGAAGTACTCGTCCTGAAGGGCCACCTCTTCGAGCCGTCGGGCGATGTCGAGCAGCGGGTCGTTGATCCCGAGTTGAGCGAGCACTTCGCCGGCTTTCTTCCGCAGAATTTTGGCGCGGGGATCGAAGTTTTTGTAGACGCGATGCCCGAAGCCCATCAGCCGGAATCCCGATTTTTTGTCTTTGGCCATCGCCACGAACTTCTTGTAGTCTCCGCCGTCGTCGCGGATCTTTTCGAGCATCTCGATCACTTCCTGGTTGGCCCCGCCGTGCAGCGGTCCCCACAGCGCCGAAATTCCGGCTGAGATCGAGGCGAACAGGTTCGCCTGGCTGCTCCCCACGACCCGCACGGTCGACGTGCTGCAATTTTGCTCATGGTCGGCGTGGAGAATCAGCAGGGTGTTGAGCGCCTCCTCCCAGACCTTGGGGACGTCATACGGCTCTGCCGGCACGGCGAACATCATCGTCAGGAAGTTCGCGGCATACGACAATCCGTTGCGCGGGTAGATCATCGGCTGGCCGACCGACTTCTTGTAGGCGTACGCGGCGATCGTCTTGAGCTTCGACAGCAGCCGCACCATGTTGTGGTCGGGGTCGTCTTTCGGGGCGTCGGGATAATACGTCGACATGCACGAAACCATCGCCGAGAGCATCGCCATCGGATGGCCGGTCGGCGGGAACCCCTCGAAGAACTTCTTCATGTCTTCGTGGATCATGCTGTGATACGTCAGCTTGCGGCGCCACTCGGCAAGCTGCGTGCGATCGGGGAGCTCGCCAAAGATCAGGAGGTACGCGACTTCCGAAAAGGCCGCCGTCTCGGCGAGTTGCTCGATCGGGTAACCGCGGTACCGCAGGATTCCCTTCTCTCCGTCGATGAACGTGATCGCACTTTTGCAGAGGCCCGTGTTTCCCAGCCCGGGATCGAAGGTGATGGCGTTCGACTGGCTGCGCAATGACGAGATGTCGATCCCGACCTCGCCCTCACTGCCGACAAGAGTCGGGAATTCGAAGTCTTTGCCATCGATGCTCAGTTTGGCCGAACCCATGCGTCGCTCCGGAATCACGTTGGCAATGGAAAGCCGCCGAACAGGTCGTTCATGCAGTCTCGAAACAGATTCCCGCAAATCCCAATCCTTCGGGCGAGATTATCACACGCCGTGTCAAAGAAACAATAGTTGGCAGAGGTGGTCGCTCTTACAGTCCCGTGATCGTGCGTCAGATGGGGCTCTGGGTGTGGCGCCCCCACAGCCAGCATGCCGCTATTCCAGAAACACCCGTCACAAATTGCCTGAACCACGGCATGAGATCATCCGTCGGCTTCCTTATAGGCGGGTTGATGGACGTCGAATTGCTGAATGAATGAGTGAGGGTTGATGCCGGTCAACCGTCGACCGTCGGAACTGCTCACTCGATACAATACCGTGTTCTAACCGTCGGACGGCAACGCCCCTTGCGAATTTAAGGTGAATCTGCGAATTTCACCGGGACGCGGACGGGAATTCCTTGAGTGTTGCGGCTTCCTGAGGTTTTTCCCGATCGCCGGCATGCCAAGGAACGGGAAAATGCCGGTTGACGTTGCTCAACTGTTCCAAGTCGGCAAACTGGGAAAGATGCGTCGCAACGTCGGAGGGAACAAGGGATTCGGATCGTGCATTCTGGCAATCGGTCCCGCTGCCGCAGAGTGGATGAGGCGGCATTTGCATTTACGCAGCCTTCCATCGTCGCACGATACCTTTAGAGTGGTTGTCAGCAGCCTGTAAGCGGCATCGGTCCCCTTGCAGAGCGCTGCGGTTCAGGTGAATCAGGCAGTTTGAGTCAGAGATTCCGGCTGATCCGACAAGTGAAATTCGCCGGACGGCCAGTTAGCTTCCTCGGCAGACATCACGGATGACGCCTCTGCACGATCGATGGCGCGTCAGCGGAAGGAGTTCGGCCTTCCGCCCGTCCGATCGATCCCCGACTGCATAAGACATGCTCTCAAGATTCTACAAGCGATACAGCACCGCCATTCTATGGCTCGTGGCTCTCAGTTTTCCGTATCTGTTGATGCAGGCGGAGTCAGTCCCCTGCAACAACGACGTCGAAACCTGGCTGCCCCAGGACTCTCCCGTCCGCGCCAGATACGAGCAATTCAAGCGCGATTTCGGCGTGGAAGAAGTGATTCTGATCGGCATTGAACGCGCCGCGGCCGACGATCCGCTGATCGACTCGATCTGCGGCCGCCTCGATCGACTGCCCGGCGTTCGGCGTTGCTGGTCTCCGGAACGGATGCAGGTCGTGATGGCCGAAATGGGGGTCACCGAGGCTCAAGCCCGGGCACGGCTGGAGGGGCTGACCGTCTCGAAAGAGGGAACGCTGATTGGCCTGCTCGTGCAGCTTTCGGCGGCCGGCATCCGCGATCGCGCCGGCACCGTCGCCGACATTCACCGCGAGCTCGACTACTGCCGCGTGCAGGGAGATCAACTGTGCTTCTCGGGCGGGCCCGTGCTCATCACCGAGCTCGACCGGCTCGGTGGGCAGAAAGAGAACGAAAAGTTCTTCATCGTCACACTGCTGATCTGCCTGGGGCTGCTTTACTACTGGGTCAACGACTGGAAGCTGGCTCTGTCGGTGCTCGGGCTGACGATCTGGGCGATCAATCTGACGCTCACGATCTTCAAGCTGGCCGGCGGCGAGATGAACTTCATTCTCGGTGCGCTCTCGGTGATGGTGATGGTCTTCACCCTCGAAGCCTCGATCCATGTCATTCATTATTACAAAGCTTCGCTCGGAGCGACCGACCCTCTCGGCGAAGCACTCCGTCTGTGCTGGAAGCCGTGCCTGGTCTCGATGCTGACAACCACGATCGGCCTCTTCTCGGTCAGCGTGACCGACATCCTGCCCGTCACGCAATTCGGCTATGCCTCGACGCTGGGCGCCGTGGTGGCGATCGTCGCCGGCATTGCCATTACGCCGGCGATCCTGACGGTGCTACCCGACGGTGAGCTCAAGACAGTCTCGCACAACGGCATTGGACTGGTGCGGCTGGCGAACTGGCTCCTGTCCCACAGCCGCGGAGTCACGCTCACGACCCTGGCCATCGGGGCGGTTGGCTTCGCCGGCCTGACGCAGATCGGGACAAAGATCGATCCCCTCGATTTTCTCCCGAAAGAAGGCAAAGTTCTGGCGGACGTCCGCCGCATTCAGGCCGACCTCACCGATCTCGATTCAATCGAGGCCGTGGTCGACTTCGGCGACAGCGACCTTCCATTCGTGGCACGGATGCGCAAAGTCCGCGAGCTCGAACGAACGATTCGCCGGAACCCGGCCGTGCGGCACACGATTTCGGCAGCGTCCTTCTTCCCGGATGAGCTGCCTGAGAACCCCCTGGCCCTCGCCCAATTGTTGCAGCGCGCCGAGTCGCGAAAAGGGAACAACGAATTTCTGGTGGGGGACGAACAGCTCTGGCGCATCTCGGCCCGCGTCAGCCAGGTGCCGGGGAAGACGCTTAACGATATCCACGGCGAGCTGGAGCAGATGACGGCCGGTGAACCGATCCAATTCACGGGAATCGCCCCCCTGCTCGTTCAGGCACAACATGAAATATTCAACGGTTTCTGGAAGAGCTTTACTTCGGCGCTCGTGGTCATCGGGATCGTGATGGGGATCGCTCTGCGATCGTTCCGAATCATGATTCTGGCAATGATTCCCAATCTTGTGCCGCTGGGAATCGTGTTTGGGACCCTCGGCTGGCTCGGAATCCCGGTGGATATCGGAATGATGATGACCGGGAGCATCGCTCTGGGGATCTCGATCGACGGCACTTTCCATTTCCTGGTTCGATACCTGGAACAATGCGAGGCGGGCAAACCCAACGCGCACGCCGTCCGCGTCGCGCTCCTCACCACGGGCGGGCCAATCTTCGAATCGATCGTGGTGTCGAGCATCGGGATGTTGGCGCTGACTCTCAGCAGTTTCGCTCCGACCGTACGGTTCGGGCTGCTGATGGCGACGCTTCTGATGGCGACGTTGGCCGGCGATC
>JAGVKR010000448.1 GCA_020050375.1 Planctomycetales bacterium | reverse complement strand
CGTGTTGCAGAAATCGCCCCGATAACCGTGGATCACTGCCGAAAAATCGAGGAGCACCAGATCGCCCGCTTCGATGACGCGCGCCGAGGGGGGGCCGCCTCCCTGCTCGCAGCGGGGACCGCTCACAAAGTCGCCGTAGAGCAGGATGTGTTCCCCGGCGGCTTCGCCCGCCACGCGCTGCACGAGACGGTAGGCATCGAGCTCGGTCATGCCGGGGCGGAGTTGCGCCATCGCGGTTTTGAGTCCCGCAGTGGCGGCGGCGAGCGAATGACGAATCAGGGAGATTTCGTCGGCGTCTTTCGCACGCCGCAACTCGCGAACGATGGGATCGAGATCAGTCAGCACCAGATCATTGCGAGCGGCGCGCAGACCATCGAGCAGACCTGCGGGGCAACTGGCTGGTTCGTACGCGAGTGACGTTCCGGCGATCGTGGCGAGGCGCTGGAGCACGGCATCGACGAGGAACGTGCCGCGGTGCACGGCCGATTCGACGCAGCGATACCACACCGGGGCGACTTTCTCGTCGGCAAACGCGGCGTCGAGAAACGGTTGCTGCACGTTGTCGGCGATCAGGATCGAAGCGCCGCTGCGGGCGAGCAGAAGCACTCCGCGACCATGCTGCGAATTGAAGACGAACGGAGAGGGATGGAAATTCGCGAAGTACACGAGGTGCGCGGGCTCGGTAATGAGGGTCCACTCCACGTGCGCAGGAAGCTTCTTCCAGAGACGCGCCCGACGGGCAATGCAGCCGGCGGCTGTCAGCATCGATTCCAAGTCCTTTCCGTCCCATATGTCAAGCTCATCACGGTCATTTGCCCCCCTATTTGGCCAGCCCCTTCTGGATTGCCTCCTCGATTGTTCCATCGAGCCAGTTGTCCCAGACGATCGTGCCATCTTTCCCCACGACCCAGATGCGGGGAATGGCCTCGACCTTCAACGCTTCAAGCGTTTGGCCGGCGCCGTATCCGTTGGGCCAGGTGTATTGGCAGCTCGTCACATACGCCTGCATCGCCGGCAGATCATTGGCCGACTCGTCACTCAGGCCGACGAAGATGACCCCCTGATCTTTGTATTTTTCGTGCAATTGCACGAGTTCCGGAGCGTCCAGTCGGCAGTATTTGCACCAACTGGCCCAGACGTCGAGGACGACGACGTGTCCCGCGAGCTCTTCGGGAGTGGGGCCTTCACCGTTGATCCACCCTTCGGCGACGATCGGCGGCATCGGGTCGCCGGCCGAGGGGTACTCCTTGCCGAAGCGTGCCGGCTGGCCGAAGATCCCCAGCGCGACCAGCACCAACACGACCGTGACCGGAATGGCCAGGAGTAACATCGCGTACTTGCCAACGGGTGAGTTTTGCTCGCCGGAATCGTCGGCCGGGGTTTCTGCGGGCTCAGACATGATCGGGAACTCCGTCGTGGTCAATCGTTGCTCAAAGTCCATACAATTCGTCGAACTTCGCGTGCAAATGCCGAACCAGCGGTTCGTGTGAGAGGGAAGCGCCCGTCACCTGCTGCACCAGCTTCTGCGCCCGGAACTGCTTCCCCTTCCGGTGAATCTTCTCGGTTAACCAGGCTTTGAGCGCAGCGAAATCGCCGCGGGCGAACTGGCTGGGGAGATCCTTCAAGTCGCGCTCGGCGGCCGCGAAGAACTGCGCGGCGTACATGTTCCCGAGCGCATACGTCGGGAAATAACCGATCATCCCGCCGCTCCAATGGATGTCCTGCAGGCAGCCGTGGGCGTCGTCGGCGGGAGTGATGCCGAAATAGCGGGTGAAGGTTTCGTTCCAGACGCCGGGGAGGTCGGCGGGAGGCAAATCGCCGGCGATCAGCGGGCGTTCGAGATCGAACCGCAGCAGAATGTGCAAATTGTAGGTCGCCTCGTCGGCTTCCACACGGATGAACGACGGCGTCACGTCGTTGATGGCGGCATAGAACTCTTCGAGCGGCGTCTGCGCGAGCGCTTGCGGAAAAGCCTGCTGAGCGCTGGGATAGAAATACTTCCAGAACGTGCGGCTGCGGCCGACGAAGTTCTCCCACATCCTGGACTGCGATTCGTGGATTCCGAGCGAGCATGCCGAGCCGACCGGCAGGCCGAACGCACTGCGGTCGAGCCCCTGCTCGTAGATGCCGTGACCGGCTTCGTGCAGTGTGCCGAAGAACGCGCCGGGAAAATGATGCTCGTCGTAACGGGTGGTGAGCCGCACGTCCCCAGGGCCGAACCCGCTGCAGAAGGGGTGGGCCGCAACGTCGAGCCGGCCTTCGTCGAGATTGAACCCGATCTGCCTGGCGGCCGCGAGGCTGAATTCACGTTGCGCGTCGACCGGAAATGCACGGGTGATGATGTCTCGCTTCGGCGCTTCGCCCGAGTCGCGGATGGCGGCGATCAGCTTGACCAATTCGTCGCGCAGGGGATTGAACAGCCGCGTGACGTCGTCGGCGGTCATCCCCGGCTCGAAGGCATCGAGCAGGGCATCGTAGGGAACGCCGTTTCCATAGCCGATTGCCTGCGCCTCTTCGCGCTTGAGGGCCACGATCTTTTCGAGCCACGGCAGGAACTGCTTGAAGTCCGATTTCTTCCGCGCCCCGATCCAGGCCTGTTGCGAGAGAGTGCAGGTCCGCGAGAGCTCTTCG
>JAGVKR010000836.1 GCA_020050375.1 Planctomycetales bacterium | reverse complement strand
GCGCTGATGGACGAGCTCGCGCGCGTGCGCAACGCGGCCAAGCCGACGAACGTCCTGCTCGTGCTGGACGCGATGACCGGCCAGGAGGCCGTCAATGTCGCACAGGCCTTCCAGGAGCACGTCGCCTTCGACGGCGTCATCCTGACCAAGCTCGACGGCGACGCCCGCGGCGGCGCGGCGCTGTCGGTCAAGGCCGTCACCGGCGTGCCGATCAAGTTCATCGGCGTCGGCGAGCAGCTCGACAAGCTCGAGCCGTTCCACCCCGACCGGATGGCGGGTCGGATCCTCGGGATGGGCGACGTGCTCACGCTGGTCGAAAAGGCGCAGCGCGAATTCGACGCCGAGCAGATGGCCGCGCAGCAGGAAAAGCTGCTCAAAGGGAAGTTCACGTTGATGGACTTCAAAGAGCAGATGGCCCAGGTCAAAAAGATGGGGCCGATCAGCCAGATCATGAAGATGATTCCCGGGATGGGGAAGGTCGCCGACATGATGGGGGCCGAAGACATCGACCCCGAGCAGGATCTGGCGCAGATCGAGGGGATGATCAACTCGATGACGCCCAAGGAGCGCGAGAACCCGCAGCTCATCGAGATCAGCCGCCGCCGGCGGATCGCCGAAGGAAGCGGAACGAATCCCTCCGACGTCAACAAGCTGCTCAAAGAGTTCTCGAACATGGCCGGCATGATGCAGCAGATGGCCGGCATGAACAAGTTTCAGCAGATGCGGCAGATCAAGCAGATGGCCGACGGCGGTCTGTTCAATCCCGGAGCGGAGATCCAGTTCCAGAAAAAGGGAACCGCCGCCAGCCCGGTCGACAAACGCGCCATGCAGGACAAGAAGAAGAAACAGAGGAAGGAAGCGAAGAAGCAGCGGAAAAAGAACAGGAAATAGGATTCGGGATTCGGGATTCGGCATTCGGGATTCAGGGGAGGAAACCGAGGATCGAAGAGAGAGGATAGAAGATCGAATGGACTTTCGTCGGCACTCTATCCTCTATCCTCTATCCTCGATCCTCGATCCTCGATCCTCTATCCTCGAATACTTGAAGCCGCTCTCACCCAAAACAAAACACAATCGCAAACCCCCACCCCGTCCCCCAAGGAGAACCACGTGTCAGTTCGTATTCGCATGAAGATGACCGGGCGCAAGCATCAGCCGTTTTTCCGGATTTGCATCATCGATCGCCAGAAGGCCCGCGACGGCCTCCCCATCGAAGAGGTCGGGACGTACGACCCGATGGTCAAGGAAAAGTCGGCGCGCGTCAAACTGAACCTCGAGCGAATCGACTACTGGCTGTCGGTGGGGGCCACCCCCAGCGACCGCGTCGCCACGCTCTTGAAAAAGGTCAAACTGAACCGATTCGGCACGGCGAAGCCCGCCCCCGAAAAGGTCGCCCCCAAGGCTCTGCCGACACCGGAAGCTCCCGCGGCCGACGCCGAGGCACCCGCCGAAGGTGGCGAAGCGGCTGAGTAGTATTTGCCAAACTTTCAGAGCGCGTAAAAGTTTCTATTGAAAAAAAGTCGCACGCAATCTGTGTTGGCTTTAGCCGACACGAAACAATATCTCGTGTGGACTGAAGTCCACACTACAAATCCTCACACACACCCCAGGCCCGCCGGCAGCGACCGGCAGGTCCGATGGAATGCGATTGAAGTCCCATGCGGTTCGACGTGCTTACTCTCTTTCCGGACTTGTTCGAGAGCTATCTTCAGCAGAGCCTGCTGAAGAAGGCAATCGATCGCGGTCTGATCGAGATCCACCGCTGGAACTTCCGGGACTGGGCCACCGACAAGCATCAGTCGGTCGACGACAAGCCCTACGGCGGCGGCGCGGGAATGTTGCTCTGCTGCCAGCCGGTGTTCGATTGCGTCGACGCGGTGCAACAGCAGGGAACGGCTCCCGGAGCGCTGGTCATGCTGACGCCGCAGGGGCGCCGGCTCGATCAGGCGCTCGTCGAGGAGCTGGCCGCGAAGCCACGTCTGGTATTGCTGTGCGGCCGGTACGAGGGGTTCGACGACCGCATCCGGCAGGGACTCGAGCCGATCGAAGTCTCGGTGGGGGACTTCATCACCAACGGCGGAGAAGTCCCGGCGATGCTGATCATTGACGCCGTCATGCGTCTCGTGCCGGGCGTGCTGGGTGATGAAACCAGCAGTCGCTACGAATCGTTCGCCGAGACGGGGCTGCTCGAACACCCGCAGTACACCCGTCCCCGCGAATACCGCGGGATGTCGGTGCCCGAGGTGCTGGTGAACGGCAATCATCAGCAGATCGCCGAATGGCGGCGGCAGACGAGCCTCGAACGGACGCGTGAAGTTCGCGGCGAGGGGGCGCTGCGCGGGGCGGAGCGGGGTTGATGTGAGGTTACGTTTGCTTGTGTCGTGGGGTAGTGGGGAAGACGGAGAGACAGAGAGTAGAGGAGACGGAGAGAAGACGAGGCAGCAGGCGGCGGATCATCCATACGATAGCACATTCCAATTCAGGAATTTTCGAGAATCGTCTGACAAAGGACTACGAAATTATGGCTGAGAAGAAAAAAGACCTGATGAAAGACGTCGAAGCCTCGAGCCTGCGGGCCGACAAGCTGACATTTGCGATCGGCGACACCGTCAACGTCCACACCCGAATCCTCGAAGGGGATAAGGAGCGAATCCAGATTTTCAACGGCGTCGTCATCGCCACGCGCGGGAGCGGGACGCGCGAGGCCTTCACCGTGCGGCGGATTGTCGCCGGCGAAGGGGTCGAGCGCACGTTTCCCGTGAACTCGCCCAAGATCGCCAAGCTGGAAGTCGTCCGTCACGGAAAGGTCCGACGGGCGAAGCTGTTTTACCTCCGCGACCGCATGGGCAAGGCGACGCGGCTCACCGAACGTCGCGGCACGAAGAAGGACAATCCCACTGCGGAATAACGCGGTGGAATAACGCGGTGGAATAACGCGGTGGAATAACGCGGTGGAATAACGCGGTGGAATAACGCGGTGGAATAACGCGGCGGAATGATGCGGTGGCATAGCACCCCCTGGGGAAGCCTGTGGCCTGGCGACAGTTTTTCTCGCGGTTCGCCCTGCACCGTGTCCGTTCACCGCTCGTCGGCGGCTGGTTGGCCGGATGGTTGGGGAACGCAGGGGAGCGCGAGGCCGCCCGCTTTCTCCGCGGTTTGGGATATCAAGTGCTCGAGCGGCGTTATCGAACGCCGCTCGGGGAGCTTGACCTGGTCGCTCGCGACGGAAATTGCATCGTGTTCGTCGAGGTCAAGACGCGACGATCGAACGAAGCCGGCCAGCCGTTCGAATCCGTCGATCGTCGCAAGCAACTGCAACTGACGAAGCTCGCTCTGGCCTTTTTGAAGCAGCGGGGCTGGCTGGAGCAACCGGCCCGCTTCGATGTGATTTCGATCGTCTGGCCCGAAACCGCGAACGTCCCCGAAATCACGCACTATCGCAACGCCTTCGAACCCGTCGGACGCGGGCAGATGTTCTCGTGAATGAGGATGAAGAGTTGAAGAGTTACAGAGTTCAAGAGATGCACTGCGACTGCCTGCCTTTTCGCCCCCGACGTTTCTGACGCTTTGCGACTTCAACTCCACGTCTCTTTAACTCTTCAACACTCTAACTCTTCAACACTCTAACTCTTCAACTCTGTAACTCTTCAACTCTGTAACTTTGTCTCTGTGCCCCATGAAAATCGGCCTCGTCGGATACCAGGGAAGCGGCAAGAGCAGCGTCTTCGAGTTGCTCACCGGCACACGGCCCGATCCGGGCAAATCGCACACCGGACAGGTCGGGATGGCGGTCCTGCCCGATCTGCGGTTCGACG
>JAGVKR010000103.1 GCA_020050375.1 Planctomycetales bacterium | reverse complement strand
TGCGCTACGGCCGGGCCGTGGCGGCCGTCGAGCTTCATCCCGCTCCGGTCTTCATCATCGGGCACTGGCAGGCTGGGCATTCCCTGTTGCACCACCTGATGAGCCAGGACGAGCAGTTCGGGCACGTCACGCTGCTGCACAGCGTTCTGCCAAAATGCTTTCTGACGCTGGAGCCGACGGCGCGGCGCTTTTTGCGGAACAGGCTGGGGAAGACGCGACGCGTCGATTCGTTCGCGCTCTCGCTCGACGCGCCGCAGGGAGACGACATGGCGCTGGCCGGCTTGTCGGATATTTCGATCTATCATGCCTACACCTTTCCTCGTCACGCCGCCGAGGCTTTTCGCCGCGCCGTGCTGCTCGAAGGGCTTTCCGCCGACGAAGTGTCGCGCTGGCGGACGACGTATTATCGCTTTCTGCAAAAAGTGTCGTGGCACACCGGGCGGACGCGCTTATTGCTGCGAAACGCCACGAACACCGGTCGGATTCCGCAAATCCTGAAGATTTTCCCCCAGGCGAAGTTCGTGCACTTGCGGCGCAACCCGTATGCCGTCTACGCGGCCCAATCGCGGCGATGGAGCGAATTGCTCGCGCTTTGGGCCCTGCAGGACGAGCTTCCACAGGCCGGCGATGACCTGGTATTCGATTTTTACCGGCAGATGATGGAGCGCTATTTTGCCGATTCGGCGACTCTTCCGGCGAATCAATTGGCCGAGGTGGCCTACGAAGATCTGCGCGACGCCCCTTTGCAAACGGTCCGCGACGTCTACAATCAACTCGAGATTCCGGGCTTCGACCGGGCCGAGCCACGAATTGCCGCTTATCTCGCGGCCGAGCCGGGACGATTGGCGGGCGATGAAGCCGTTCTGGACGAGGCCGCGTGCCACATGGTCGCGCGCCACTGGGGCTTCGCGATCGAGCGCTGGGGATATCGTTCGCCCCTGTTGAATGCGGCAACGCTGAATCCGGCGAAGTTGAATCCAGCAACTCTGGAGAGTTCCGTTTCTTGAATCATTCGTGAGGAAGGTTTCGTCGATGAGCGTTGCGAAGCGGCCGCTGGTTCTGCATCCCCTGGTGGGCTCGACGCTTCCGAGCTGGATTTCGGCGCTGCGTCAGTACGGCGGGGTCGACCGGATCGGTCTGGCCCGGGCCACGTGCATTTCGTCCTTCGCCGTCATGGGGATTCCGATCCGCATCTACGAAAACCTGCGTTACGGTCGCGGAATCGCCAGAGAGCGGCTCGATCCGCCGCCCGTGTTCATCATCGGGCATTGGCGCAGCGGGACGACCAACCTGCACAACCATCTGTTGCAGGACGAACGCTTTGGCTGCGTCTCGTTTTTGCAATGCCTGATCCCGACCGGGTTCCTCTCGCTGGACGGGCTGGTCCGTCGCTTTCTCAAGAACCGGCTCCCCGAGACTCGGCCGATGGATCAGGTGCCGGCCGGCTTGTCGGAACCGATGTCCGAAGATTTCGCGCTCGGCTCGATCACCGACCTGACGCATTACCACAGTTACTATTTTCCGCGGTCGGCCGATCACATCTTCCGCCGCACGATTCTGTTCGACAACGTTCCTCCCGCGCAGATCGAGCAGTGGGGCAAAGACTATCTGCAACTCTTGCGGAAGGTCGCGTATGCCGCCGACGGAAGGCGGCTCTTGCTCAAGAACCCGGCCCACACCGGCCGGATCCCACACCTTCTCAAGCTCTTCCCCAACGCCAAGTTCATCCATGTGATCCGCAATCCGCTGCCGGTCTATGCTTCGACCTGCAAGCTCATCGAGAAGTTTCTCGATTTGTTCTCGTTGCAGAAATACGACCTCGACGGCGTCTCGGCGCACGTGCTGGACCGCTACCGGTTGCTGATGCAGAGATACCTCCGCGATCGCGAGCTGATCCCTCCCGGGCAGCTTCTCGAAGTGCGCCATGAAGACATGGTCGCCAATCCGATGCAGGTCCTGGAGCGGATTTATTCGGACCTGAAACTGCCCGGTTTCGACGAAGCCCGCCCGCGGATGACCGAGTACGTCGCGTCGCTGACCAACTATCAAACCAACAACTACGCCTTCGACCCCGACACGACCCGCCGCGTTCGCGAAGCGTGCGACTTCGCCTTCGAGGAGTGGGGATACACGGCGCCGTAGCCGAGATCCGCCGGTGGGCGCACGATACGCTTTGCCAGCAATGACTTTATGCTGAATCCTGACGACTGCTCCCTCATTTTGCGGCGCTCGGGGAATAACTCGCCGCGACCGGTTGCTCGTGCCGCAGCCGCAATTGCCCGCACGCGGCGTCGATATCGGCTCCCTTGCGCTTGCGGACGGTCGCCACAATTCCCGACCGTTCGAGAGCGTCGACGAATTGCCTTAGCCTCTCGGCGCCGGGATCGTTAAACGGCAACTCGGTGACGGCGTTCATCGGAATCAGGTTGACGTGCGCGTTGCGGCCATAGAGCAGTTGGGCCAGTTGCTGCGCCTGCTCGATGCCGTCGTTTTTTTCGCGGAGCACAACGTATTCGTAGGTCACGCGGCGGCCGGTCGTCTCGAAGAACTCGTCCGCCGCCTCCATGATCGCTTCGACTCCGATCCGATCGTTGACCGGCACGAGCTGATTGCGGAGCTGGTTCTCCGGCGCGTGGAGCGAGATCGCCAGGTTGTACGATTTGCCCGTTCGGGCCAGCTCGCGGATTTTGTCGGGGAGGCCGACGGTCGAAATCGTCACCCGCCGCATGCTCATTCCCAGCCCCCCTTTGTCCTCGAGCGCGGCGAGCGCCTTGAGCAGATTGGGGAGATTGGCCAACGGCTCGCCCATCCCCATGACGACGACGTTGGTGATCCGTTCGAGCGGTGGGAGAAGGCGATCGAGCCGCAGCACCTGTTCGAGGATTTCTCCAGTCGACAGGTTGCGTGTGAAGCCCAACAGGCCGCTGGCGCAGAAGACGCAGCCCATGCCGCACCCGACCTGCGTGCTCAGGCAGATCGTGCGGCGGTCGTCTTCGCGCATCAGCACGCATTCGACTCGCTCGCCGTCGTGCAGTTCGAGCAGCAGCTTCTCGGTCCCGTCCTGCGACTTCTGATGCGCGGCGATTCGCGAAGAGAACAGATCGAACGACTCGGCCAGTGTCTTGCGGAGTGGAGCGGAGATGTCGGTCATCGCGTCGAAGTCATTGACGCGCTTGCCGAAGATCCATTTGCGGATCTGGTCGGCGCGGAATTTCTGCTCTCCCTGGCCTTCGCACCAGGCGGCGAGCTCTGCACGCGACAGATCATTGATGAGAGGCCGAGTCATGAACGAAATTTCTCAACTGTGATGTCGTGCGGAAAGCCCCGGCAGGGGCGGAGTAATGTAGCCAGTGGCGTGAGCCACTGGTAAGCAGTTGGGGATACACAGCCCCGGCAGGGGCGACGTGATCGATCCGAACATTCACGTCGCCCCTGCCGGGGCTGTGCCATCAATCATACGCTCTCCAGTGGCTCGCGCCACTGGCTACACCACGTCGTCGCTCCGCGACTAAGGCCTATTGTGAACAATTCTTATCGCTGGCCAAGCCATTCGCCCTTGGGTTGCGGTCGAATCACTTCGTCATTTCGCATTCCCGCGCTCTTTCAACTGGACCAGCAGCTCGCGGATGTGCTTCTCGTCCGGGTCGAGCTTCGCGAGTTGCTCGAGCACTTCGCGTCCTTTGTCGTGCTGGCCGCGGGCGATCAGGCAGCGGGCGACGCCGCGGCCGGCGAGAAAGAAGGGGCCGTTGTATTCCTTATTCGCCGGCAACCGTCCCTTGAAGCCCGGCGGCAGGCTGCCCATCCCGATCTCGTAGGCGAAACCAAAATGCCCTTGCGCGAGGGACAGATCCTCTTCTTCGAGGGCCAATTCCCCGAGCAGATTGTGCGCTTCCAGGAAGCCGCGACAATCGGATACGAGATAAAGCAGCTCGTCGCGGGCGATCTCCAGCTCCCCGCCGGCGATCATCTTCCGCACTTCGTCGATATCTTCTTTGCGATCGATGGCCGTGAACGGTTCCAGCAGGGCAAAGCGTTTTGCGTCCAGTCGCCTGAGGCTCAGCCGGGCCGGGTCGTCGGCGGCTTCGGAATCGTCCGTGCCTGCGGCTGCCGGTTTCCTGACCGGCTTCGCGGATTTACTGCGCCATTTTCCCGGCTTGCGTTGTGGTTGCTTCATTTACGGTATCATCGTGCGAACGCCGGTCCCTTGTCAAATGGGGCCGGTTCAAGCCAGCGAGCCGCCGGGTTGATCCCGGCGGTCCGCCCGACGATGGACGACATTTCGAACTGAACCCGCCCCGTGGGACGGCGGGGATTAACCCCGCCGCTCGCTGAGGCGACACTTCTGCAAACGGGTGTCGCCGTCTAAACTGCGTTCACTACGTCTCCATCATCGAATGGCCCTTCAAAAGCTCCCATGACCAGCGATCAGAACCACTCCGATAGAAACGACGCCCATTTCCCCGCGGCCGACAGTTCGTCCCCTTCCGAAGCGGCCATCGTCATCTTCGGCGCTTCGGGGGACCTCACATCGCGAAAGCTTGTCCCGGCGTTGTTCGAATTGTGGCGCGGCGGGTTTCTGTCGGAGCACTCTCCGATCGTCGGCGCGGCCCGGCGGGAGAAGACCGACGACGAGTTCCGCCGGGAAATGCATGCGGCCGTCAGCCAGCATGGTCGCAGCGGCGTCATTGCCGACGACGTATGGAGGCGGT
>JAGVKR010000179.1 GCA_020050375.1 Planctomycetales bacterium | reverse complement strand
TTCGAGTTGAAGTCGTGCGCGCTCATGGATTGTTACAAACGCCGATTTGTTCCCGTGTTGTGAAATCTCCCGGAAACGTTAGCCGGACAGTTCTGTTCCCACATCGCAAAACCCGAGCGTTCGCCATCCATGTCTGGGCGCCTCTTGACGGACCGTCTGAGGCACAGCAGCATGCGTTCCGTGAATTGAAGTCCCGCTATCAGCAACTGTGGCCAGACATCGCCAAGGGGATTCTCGGTGTACATCCAATACTGAAAACATCCGCGGACCTCAGCGATTCCATCGCTGAATTCGTCTCAGTCCATATTGGTGAGCATGCGGAAGGATCTGTCGAACTTGTCTATGACCTCGATCTCCCCACGGAAGGTTCCCGCGGATATTTCATCCGGCTGACCGACTGGGAGGTCCGCGAAGTCATCGTTGCCGAATAGTCAGCTCTCCTGCTTCGAATTGCGACGTTTCGCGCGAATCAGATGGCGCGCGGCCCAGTGTGGAAATTCGCTGGACAGTCGAGAAATCGCTGGCAACCGATTCGCTTCTTCCGCGCGACCAGCCCTATCCACGATTCCCCTCGTTCATCCATCATCGCCCGCGCGGATCAGTTGGTGGTGAGCCGCGGACTGTCGGGGCTGGATTCGATTGGCACCGTGGCGTTGATTCCCAGGGCCGAGATGCCGGACAGGACGAACATGCCTGCACAAATGACGAACATGGTGTTCCATTGTGCGACGGTCGGGTGTTCGCCGAGCACGCGATTATAGAACTGCGGAGCGATGGCGGCGCCGACGTTGCCCCACATGTTGCCCCACCCGAGAATCGAGCCGACGTGCTTGCCTCCCACATCCTGCGTGAAGGCCCATACGGCGCTCACTCCCAGATCGACGAAAAAGAACACGCACGCGAAGGCGATCGTCGCCGCCCAGGGAGAATCGAGCCACAGGCAGACGAGATACGACGCGGCGGCAAAAAACCGCGTGATGCCCATCGGCAGCGCTCGCCCCCACCGCAATCCCACGCGGTGCGTCAGCCAGTCGGTGAGCTGGCCTCCCAGGAACATTCCGGCGATCCCTGCCAAGGGTGGAACGGCGGCCATCCAGCTTCGTTCGAGAATCGGAACCTGGTGCACTTCGACCAGATAGCGCGCCAGAAACGTCACGAGAAACAGCCAGGCGAAGTTCGTGGTGAACTGGGAAAGGGATGACAGCCAAAGGCTGCCGCTGCGGAGCATGATGCGCATCGGCAGCGCGTCGGCGGGACGGGCAGATGCGGTCGGGTCCCTTCCGACATCGATCAGCGCCCGTTCGGCGGCGTTGCACCACGGATGCTCAGCCGGCGTGCCGCGAAAGCACAGCCAGAACACGCCGGCGACGACGACCCCGATCAGTCCGTAGACGATTACGACGGGGCGCCATCCGCGGACGTACAACTTACCGATCTCCGCCGGAAACACCGCTTCGAGCACCATCCGATTGAGGCGGATCGTTTGCTGCTCCGAAAGCGACGCGCCGGCCTCGCGTCGGGCCAGCAGATGGATCGCTTCGCGTTCGATGCTCTTGAGATGGGCAACGTCCTGCTCCCGAAACAGGTCGGGGCGAATCAACAAATCGTTCAGCCCCGCGACGATCCGCTTGCTCCGAAGCGGCTCGGACGCGGTATCGCCGATCGCGTACGCAGCGGGCCACAATTCGCGAATCCGTTCGTCGACGGGACCCGTGGATTTTGCATCGGATGGCGCAAGGCGTTTTGTAATCCCATCGGGCTTGAGCAGTTGGCCTGTTTCCAGAAATGACGACGTCGAGAGGGGAACGAACACGACCATCAGGTAGGCGGTCAGAATCGGGGCGATGGCTCCGCCGATGCGCCCACCGAGGGCGACGAGCGCGCTGGCCGTGCCACGACTCGACAGGGGAACCCATTTGCTGAGGAGGTTGCCGCACGCGGGAAATGCTCCGGCCTGTGCGAGTCCGCAACCGAAGCGCATCACGAGGAGCGAAACGATGCCGGCGGCAACGCCGATCAGCGCGGTGAACAGCGACCAGACCAGGATATAGAGCGCCAGCATGCTTCGAACCCCGAACCGGTCCCCCAGCCATCCGCAGGGAACCTGGCCGAGCGCATACGACCAGAAAAACAGGCTGAGGAACCACGCCGTCTGCGATTCCGTGAGCCGCAAGTCTTCCTTGATATAGCGCTCGGCGAAGGAAACGCAGTAGCGGTCGAGGTAGAGCAGAATCGCCATCAGCACGGAAACCGCCACGACCGCATACCGCACCCGCGTCGGGCGAGCGTGGGGATCGTCGGGCGTTTCCGCGGTTGAGGAAGGCACGGATTGAAGCGCTGAAAAGAAGGATCAAATGACGAATGTCGAAATTCCTAAAACACGAATCGCCCATTTCGTCATTTTGAATTTCGGATTTCATTCGACATTTGAATTTCGACATTCGTCATTTCAGATCATCCGTCTTGCCGAAATCCCGCACAAACGCCTCGCAGAACTTGAGATCCGGCACCAGACACGGGTGCTTGTACTGCTCGACGCTGCCGCCGAGCTTTGACTGCCGCTGACGGGCGAACCGGGTCCAACTGCCGGAGGGCAAAAGCGTCGGCGCGAGGGGCGTCAGGCGACCGGTCGTTCGTTTTTCGCCATATTCCACGTTCAAACGTTGCAGGTGGGCATCGGCGCTCGCGCACAGCCGGTCGGCCGCGTCGCGAGCGGGAAGATCGCTCTCTTCCACCAGCAACCGGTAACCGGGAGGATCACCCCACACGGGAGACATCGTGTAGTACGACAGATCGAGGCGCAGCTCGGCGCTCGCCTGCTTCAAGGCGGCGACCACTTGCGATTCCGAAATCTTCTCGCCGGTGATGCTCGAAATCTGCGAGCCCTTGTTCAGGAATTCGAGCAGCGGCGTCCCCCCTTCGAAACCGGTGCAGCGAACGACGTCGCGGATGTCGTACCGGCACAGGCCCGAAGCCGTCGTCAGCAGAATGTAGTAGTTGGCTCCCTCTAGCAACTCGTGCGCTTCGAGAACCGTCGGGTGGCTCGAGCCGTGTTCGGCCTCCGGGATGAACTCGAAGTAATGCGAGCCGACGTCGAGCAGACCATCCGCGCGGTTGTCACTGAGGGGGATCGTCATCCGTCCTTCGCTGGCGGACAGGCCGTGATCGCGGATCGGAATGTCGCCGAAGTATTTTCGCAAACCGGCGGTGTAGGCCCCCGCGCTGCCACCCGTCCAGACGGCCAGGAGCGACAGGTTGGGCCAGTACTCGGACGGATAGAGATGTCCGGTCCGGCCGACGATCTCATCCAGTTCGCGGGCCCGGCGTCGATTCGGCCCCCTCAATCGGCGGCGGAGCGCATGCCGGATTTCAGGCGCGACTTCCACGCGATCCGACAGCGTGCCGTCGGCCACGTCGCGAATGAATTCTTCCTTGCGGGCGTCACCGAGCTTGGCCAGATTGATCACCGTGCTGGGGTTGGCCGTCATCACGATGCCGACGCGCTGGTTGGCGAGCGACAGCCGGAGCGCCGTGTAATACTTCGCCTCAGACGATTTGATCTTGGAGACGACGTCGGGAACGGTGTACATCGTCTTGACGATCGGACTCTGCATTGCCGAGACCAGACCGCTGATGTTCCCGCACGGGTGTCCGCCGGCCGTGCGGAACTGATCGTGATCGCTGGAGAGTTGCACGATATCAAGCGTGTGCAGGGCAGGGTGGTCGTCGTAGGCGCGGATGCCCCACACTTTCCAGCCGCGGCGATAGTCTTCGAGAAAGCGGCGCGTGATCGGGATGAACTTCGATTCCGACGTCGTGCCGCTGGTCAGGGTGAACATCAGCAGCGGATTCTGAGACCCTAACAGGGCCGCCGACTCGCCCTTCTTCACCCGTTCGATGTAAGGGTGGAAGGCGTCGTAATCGGCAATCGGCAATTGCTGACGAAAGTCGGCCGCCGAGCGGATCGCAGCGAACCCGTGCCGCTTGGCGAAATCGCTGTCGGCATTGAGCGCCAACAGCTCGCGGAGGACTCGCGCCTGGGTGGCCCGCGGGTCGGCGACGTCGGTCAGGAACCGAGCGGCCTGTCGCCGCATTCGATAGCGAACGGCCGCGCCACCGAGATATCGCAGTTTCGGATGCATCCGCTACCAGATCGGGACAGCTTCGCAGCAAGGCCTTCAGGACGAGTGGTCTCCGGGGTCTGGCCTATTTTCCGGCGACGCCGCGCGGCACAAAAACGAAAACCGTCGTTGCCGGAAAATGGACCAGACCCCCTCGCGCGAAGGGGACGTCCGTTTCGTGAAGGGACAGGTCCATTTTCGTGAGATGGACAAACGAACGATCCGCTCGCAGCCATTGTCACGCGACATCCGGGCGAAAAAAGGACCAGTCCCCGAACCCCCCCAGTTCCCGAAACCCCAGTGATCACGCCGCAACGCTCGGCGCGCCTCTCAGCCCTTTCCGCCCGGCTTGCCGGCCGGTTTTGCTGCCGGTTTTGCTGCCGGTTTTGCTGCAGGCTTCGCACCACCGGCGGCAGGAGCAGCCGTGGCGGCGCCCTCTTCGGCCTTCTCTTCTTTCTTCTTTTTCTTCTTCGCGGCAACCTTGACGACGCGCGTCTTGGGGAGACCGACGGGACTGCGGCCAACGATCCAAGTTTCCTCGGACTTCATCTGGTCGATGCGTTCTTCTCGCTTCAGCACGTTTCGCGAGCGGGCGAGCCGCCCCTTGCGCCGTAAACTCTTGTCGATCCCCACTGACCAATCTCCTGCTGGAAACGTAGATCTGCCTTAATGTTGAGTCGCGCATCCGGCCCGAAGCGCGGTGGAATGCGTTGGAAGGCGAAACGGTAGTTTACGTCAATCGCCCGATCAATTCAACCAACGGCTCCGGCTTTCGCCGCGAGCCCCGTTTTGCTGCGGCTCGGCATCAGGAAAGCAACTCAAGCAGAGCACGGACCGAGGCTTCGGCGAAAACCGGGTCGTTGATGTGGGCGTCGAGCTCGATCAGGCGGACCGTCGGACTCACGCCGCGGCGAATGGCATCGAACAGCGCCGCGTCGGCTTCGGGCCACCAGAATGGTTTTCCTTCGGTATCGATCGCCGACACCCCCCGAAGCGGCAACAGGATTGCGGCCGGTCTGCGTGACGCGTTGATCTTCTCGGTGATCTGGCGGCCCAACAGAGCGTTCTCTTCGGGAGTCGTCCGCATCAACGTGACGCTTGAGTTGTGCTGATAGAACCGCCGGTCGCGAAACCGTGCCGGCACTGTCTCGGGCGGACCGAAGTTCACCATGTCGAGCGCGCCGACCGAAACCACCTGCGGAACGCCGTGCCGCTCCGCCGCGGTCAGTCGATCGGGACCGGCCGAGAGAGCTCCTCCGACCAGTTCGTCGGCCAACTCGGTCGTGGTGAGATCCAGCACGCCGCGGAGCAGTCCATCCGCGATGAACGACTCCATCGTCATCCCGCCGGTTCCGGTGGCATGAAAGACGAGCACTTCAAAACCGGCTCGCTCGAGCCCGGCCCGCGCCGCCTCGACACAGGGAGTGGTCACACCGAACATCGTGGCCGCAACCAGCGGCCGATCAGACGGCGATTCTTCAACCGGGCGATGATCGGCGACCATTCCCGCCATCGCGTGAGCCGCATTCGCGAGCACCGTGCGACTGATCCGATTGAGTCCGCTGATATCGACCACCGAGTGCATCATCAAAATGTCGCGCACGCCGACGTATTGTCGAACCTGCCCGCTGGCCAGTGTGCTGACCATCAATTTGGGCACACCAAACGGCAGAGCCCGCATAGCGGCCGTTCCGATCGTCGTTCCCGCGGAACCTCCCAGGCCGAGCACGCCGG
>JAGVKR010000778.1 GCA_020050375.1 Planctomycetales bacterium | reverse complement strand
GACGATGTCGACCCGCGTTCCGATCAGCCCCTGGAGATGTCCCATTCCGGTCGGAAGTTTTTCAATCGGACGATTCGAATAGGGAGGGGGGGTGAGCGTCACCTGCAGGCTTTCGACGACGGGCGGCGGGATCACGCGCAGCCGGCGCCACGCCATATCGGTGTCGTCTCCGCCGACGGCCCGGAATTCAATCTCGCCCTTCAAGGCGGTCAATTGGCCGACCGCCACTTCGCGAGAACGGCCATCCGGGCTGTTGACGGTCATCGGCCGCATCGCTTCGGTGATCGTCCGGCCGTCGTCGCCGCGAAATTCCAGCGTCACCTTGTCGGGGAGACGGCCGGCATGGTTCTCGGCGAATAACTTGAGCACGTCGCCGCGGGCGATCCGCAGCGGCTCGGACTGCTGATCGAGCGGTTCGAGATCGGCGGATAGCAGGCGCAGGCTGGTTTGCCGCGGCCAGGCCGGGGCGGAGAACGGCAGGAACAGCCGTCGCAGGGCCAGCGACGTCTGTGCCGTGTCGAGGCCGGCGATCACGGCGGCAACGAGACAAACGACCAGGGCGACGATCGCGATCCGCCGGACTTCGCGCGTTTCGAGCACGTCCCCCGTGTCGAGGCTGGCGAGCCGCGACAGCGTGTCGCGGACGACCGCCTGCTGCAAAGTTGGCGAGCCGATCC
The DNA here is from genome assembly GCA_020050375.1 of Planctomycetales bacterium. Lineage (GTDB taxonomy): Bacteria > Planctomycetota > Planctomycetia > Planctomycetales > Planctomycetaceae > SIAF01. The sequence goes on along the minus strand of JAGVKR010000778.1, from coordinate 2,215 downwards.
GCGGATCCCCGTCGCGTTCGAGAAACTGCACCGAACTGGCGAGGCTGTCGTTGAAGCCGGGAAAGCGATCTTCGATGCGGAGCGCCAAATCGACATCGCTGAACGGGACCCGCAGCGGCCGCACGAGATACCGGTAGGCGACCCATGCTGTTGTCGTAAAAACGACGAGGCCAAGAATCAGCCGCACGCCGGTGTCGTCGAAATGAAAGAGCCAGTCGGCCAGACAGAACACGAGCGACGCGCCGACAGCCGACGACGCCAGCCAGCTCAGCCCGTACACCACGAGTGCCTGCTGCACGCGGCGGCGAATGTCGGCCAGGCGGTGTTGGAGAATGGGGGGCATGGGGGAGAGGATTCGGGATTCGGGTTTCGGGATTCAGGATTCAGGGAATGATTCGAAGATAGAGGATCGAAGATCGAGTGACAGCCGAGATCTCTTCGATTCTCGATCCACTATCTTCGATCCTCGGTTTTTCCCTGAATCCTGAATGCTGAATCCCGAATCCTGCTGTGCAATCATACCAGTCGCCAGCGCTTCCTCAACAGCCATTCCAGCGACAACAGGCCGGTGAAGACGCAGAGCGCGAGCCAGTGGTTCCAGAGGCTGATCGGCTTGTCGCTCTCGAGCGGGACCGGCAAACCGCGGGGAATCTCGGCCGCCAGCGACCCGGCCGACTGCAATGTGAGCACTTTGCCCCCCGTGAGGCTCGCCGCCAGGTTGAGCTCGCCCATGTCGGTTCGCAAGACGCGCGTCTCGCGCTCGCTGGGGCGGACTTCGAAGTCTTCGGCGGGGGGGGCCTTGGCGAAGGAGGGGGTGGCGACCCAGGCGTGGTATTTCCCTTCCGCCGCCTGCGACAACTGCCCCTCGAAGACCGCCGCCGCTTCGGGGATCCGCGACAGCGCGATTTTCTTCTGCGCCCCCTCGGCTTTCTCGACCACGACAGCCACGCCGTCGTTGTCGGTCGGCGCCAGCTTCTCGTCGACGAACCGCACGCGGAGCGTGACGGTCTCGCCGGTGCGGTACACCTTGCGGTCGACGGTCAACTCGGCGGTCGAGTCTTTGCCGAGCAGTTTGGATCGCGCCAGGAAGCGCACCACCTGGACCCAATAGCGGCCGTAGTAGGTGTCTCCCATGCGGAATCGCCAGCGCCACAATTCGTCGGTCGCGTGGAAGATCACCTTTCCGTTTCCGAACCGCTGCGTGACAATCACGGGGAGCTTCCCCTTGGGGCCGGTCCGGAAGGGGTGCGTCGCGTACACAATCGCGCCGGGCTTCAGCGCGGGGGCGTCCACCATCCAGAACAGGCCGGGGAGCGACTGCCAGACTTCGAGACTGTCGCGCTCGCTGTCGGAAAACCGAAAGATGGCGCTCCCCTTGCGGCCCTCGATCGTCAGTTCGGGGCGGAAGCTTTCGGCGATCGTTTCTTCGGCAGCGGGGACTTTGATGCCGTCGATCTCGATGGGGAGCAGCGATTCGAGCGGCGTGTTGCGGTAAAGCGCCGGGTTGTTGTCGGGACCGGCGACGAACAACAGACCGTGACCCCGCTCGCCGACGAGCTCGCGGATATTTTCAAGCACGCTGCTGCTGAGGTAAGTCGGGTTGACGTCGCCGAAGATCAGCACGTCGTACTGAAACAACTCGTCTTTGGTGACCGGAAAATGCGACAGGGCGTAAAGATCTTCCTGCGCGTACTCGGGGTCGGAATCCTGCAAAACCGTTTTCAGCTCGACCGTCTTCTCACGCTCGAGCAGCGCCTTGAGCTCGCGGAACTCCCAGCGCGGCAGAGAATCGACCAGCAGCACGCGGATTTTCTCGTCCCGTACGACGATCCGGCGGGACTCGCGATTGTTGCCGACATTGGCTTCGCTTCCGACCGGGGCCGCCTCGAGAATCAGCTCGAACTCTCCGACGGAGGCCGGCGTGTAGGTCAGCTCCAGCTTCTGCGGCTTCCCCTCATCGCCGACGGTCACCTCCTGCGAAGCGAGAAGGTCGCCCGCGCCTTTCGTCCGCAGTGTCACGCGAGTTTTCTTTCCGGTCAGGCCGTGGCCGGTCAGGGAATAGGCAAAAGTGACGGGATCGTTCACGAACGCGACGTCGTCGACGAGCAGGTTGTGCAGCTCCAGATCGCGAACGGGGTCGGAGTTGCCCAGCGCGACGCAATAGATCGGAACCGATTTCTGGCGCGCGTAACGCGCCGCCGTCGACAGCTTCTCG
>JAGVKR010000839.1 GCA_020050375.1 Planctomycetales bacterium | reverse complement strand
GCAGGCGTCGGCCGACCTGGCCCGACAGGTCGGAATTCCACTGGTTGATCTGGCCGAAGTCGAAACGATCGATATCGACGTCGACGGCGCCGACGAAGTCGATCCGCAGTGCAACCTCATCAAGGGACTGGGGGGGGCGCTGCTCCGTGAGAAGATCGTGGCGGCCGCCTCGCGACAGCTTGTGATTCTGGTCGGCGCCGAAAAGCTGGTGCCGGTGCTCGGTGCGCATGGAATCCTGCCGGTCGAGGTCGTCCCGTTCGGGTTGCCGTTCTGCGAGAGGCGACTGGCCGCGCTGGGATTGAGCGCTCGCCCGCGGGAGCGCGACGGAGAGCCGTTCGTCACCGATAACGGCAACCGGGTTCTCGATTGCCGCATCGCGCCGATCGAAGATCCTGCCGCACTGGAGCGCTCGCTGCGCGCCATTCCGGGAATCGTCGACACGGGGCTATTCCTCGGAATGGCCGACACCGTGCTGATCCAGTCAGGTGAGACGGTTGAAGTCCGCCAGCGAATCGTTTAACGGGGAGCCATCGGCGACCCCGATCCAAAAAGCGGGCGTCCCCTCGCGCGAGGGGACTGGTCTTTTTTTCGCCAGAACAGTGAACGACGGCCAATTGCAAAGCGGCGTCCATACGCCACGTCACGAAAAATGGACCTGTCCCCTTCACAACAATGGGCGTCCGCTCGCGCGAGGGGGTCAGGTCCATTTTCCGGCAGCAGCGCGCATTCTGTCTGACGACGATTGTTCGCCGTAAAAAGACCAGACCCCTCACTCGTGCTGCGCGTGCAGGGGCCGGCCCGTGTGCGGACTGGCGGCGGCCTTGTTGAGGGCGCGGAGGTAGGCGTGGGCGCTGGCTTCGATGACGTCCGTGCTCGCCGCCTTGCCGTGGAACACCTGATCATGGGCAACGATCTCGACCAGCGCTTCCCCCTGCGCTTCCTTGCCGACTGTCAGGCTGCGGACCTGGTAGTTTTGCAGCTTGGCGTCGATGCCGGTGATGCGGTCGAGGGCGTTGAAGACGGCGTCGACCGGGCCGTCCCCGATCGCCGCGTCACACACGGGCGGCTTTCCGTCTTCCTGCAACTGAACAGTCGCCATCGGAATATTCCCCGTGCCGGCCGACGTGTGATAGCTGACGAGCTTCCAGCGATCGGGGGCTTCGACGACCCGGTTCTCGACGAGGGCGGCGATGTCGGCGTCGTAGACGTTTTTCTTCTTGTCGCAGAGGGCGATGAAATCGTCGAAGATCGTGGCGAACGTCTTCTCGTCAAGGTCGTAGCCGAGATTCACGATCCGGTCGCGGAAGGCGTGCCGGCCGCTGTGCTTCCCCAGAACGAGGTTGCTGCCGGTGAAGCCCACGTCTTCGGGACGCATGATCTCGTAGGTCGTCCGCTCCTGCAGCATGCCGTGCTGATGGATCCCTGCCTCGTGGGCGAAGGCGTTCTGCCCGACGATTGCCTTGTTGCGCTGGACGATCATCCCGGTGATCTTCGAGACGAGCCGGCTGACGGCGCAGAGCCGTTTCGTGTTGATGCCGGTCGTGAGGTGGTAATAGTCCTGGCGGGTCCGCAGGGCCATCACGATCTCTTCGAGGGCCGCGTTCCCCGCCCGCTCACCGAGCCCGTTGATCGTGCATTCGACCTGCCGGGCCCCCGCCTCGAGCGCCGCGAGGCTGTTGGCCACCCCCAGGCCGAGGTCGTCGTGGCAATGCGTGCTGATCACCGCCCGGTCGATGTTGCGGACGTTGTTCTTCAAATGGCTGATGACTTTGAAATAATGCGACGGGGTGGCGTAGCCGACCGTGTCGGGAATATTGACCGTCGTCGCTCCGGCCTCGATTGCCTTCTCGACCACCTCGGTCAAAAAATCGAGCTCGGTGCGGGCCGCGTCTTCGGGCGAGAACTCAATGTCGTCGCAGAACGTTTTAGCGCGGGCCACCGATTCGACGGCCCGCTGGATGATCTCGGGCTTCTCCATCTTCAGCTTGAACTGCCGATGGATCGAGCTGGTGGCGAGAAAGACGTGCAACCGGCGATTCTTCGCCTCGGCGAGCGCGGCGCCGGCCCGGTCGATGTCTTCATCGCGGCAGCGGGCCAGCCCGCAGATCTTGGGTCCCCGGTCGCCGAACTGCCGGGCGATCGTCTGGACCGCCTCGAAATCGCCGGGTGAGGCAATGGGGAAGCCGGCCTCGATCACGTCGACCCCCAGCTCGATGAGGGCCGCCGCGATTTCCAGCTTCTCGGCCGTGTTCATGCTACAGCCGGGGGACTGCTCCCCATCGCGGAGCGTGGTATCGAAAATGATGACGCGATCGGACGACATGAAAAGCTCCCGTTGGAATCGCAGGCGATGGGACCGTGCCGCGAGGCACAGCCGAGCCGTATTAAAAACAAAAACCACGAGACCCGCGAGGTCTCAGGGTTGAGGTAATCCGTGAATCTGGCTGTACGGTACCTAAGACCTCCCGCAGGAAGAGGGGGCAAGTAGCAGGCCTAGGGACAGCAGATTGGTCGTGGGCATCATTTTTCTCGAACGAATAGAGTCCGTCATAGGACTGATTTGAATCTACCGTGAGACACCGTGAGCGTCAAGCGGGTTCGCGGCGGGCTGGTAGTCCATTTTGCGATCGGATCGCGTTTTGGGGGCGGCGCGAGGAATTGACGTAAGTCGGGAAGCTTGAAGCGCGGCAGTGGATAATCTATCGCAGTCGCTTCAATCCGAACCTTACGGTAGCATCGGCGCAGAAGGCGGCCCTTCATCTGGCGGCAGGAATCGCTCTGGAAGCCACCAGCACTTAGGCAGCCCGCATGAAATAGCCTACCCGGTTTCGGGTTGGATCACGAGGCTCCACTTGGGAAGCAGTTGTGAGCGTTCGAGGCGTGCGGCGATGGGGCG
>JAGVKR010000074.1 GCA_020050375.1 Planctomycetales bacterium | reverse complement strand
GCCAACTGTTTTCCATCCGGGCTCCAGTCGATCCCGAAGACGTGCCGGCCCCCCTCATCGAGCATGCGGGTCAGTTTGCCCTCTTCGTCCCATAAGCGGATCGTTCCGTCGGCGGAAGCGGACGCGAGCTGTTTCCCCGAGGGACTCCAGGCGACCTGGTAGACGGGTCCCGAATGTCCTTCGAGCAGATATGTCGGAACGCCTTGACTCGTCCAGTAGCGGACTGTGCCGTCTTCACTGGACGACGCCAGACGCTGACCATCGGGGTGCCAGGCGACCGACCGGACGGGCTGACTGTGGGCGACTAGGACATGCAGGAGCTGGAGATTCAGCGCATCATAAATTCGCACGTGGTTGGCTTCCGCCAGCGCGATCTGTTTTTCGTCCGGACTCCAGACGGCGGAGCGGATCACGCCGCGCGGTTTTTTCGTGATGAGCTGCCAGCGGCCGACTTCAGGATTGAAGAACGCTTCGGGAACGAGTCCCGGCAGTTCGCGTCCCGGCGCGCGGGCCGCGGGATGGGCGGCGGCCGCAGGCGCTGGATTCACCTGGTTGGCGTTCCGACTGAACATGAACAACGCATAGCCGGCAAGTGGGCCGCAGACGGCCAGAAGCAGCACCGCTGCCAGGGCGGCGATGGTCGTCCGCTTGCGGCGTGCGAACTTCCGCAGCCGATAGGTGACCGACGGCGGGCACGCCTCGACCGGCTGATCGTCCAGATACCGTTGCAGATCTCCCGCGAGGGCGCTCGCCGATACGTATCTCCGCATCCGGTCTTTCTCCAGCGCCTTCATGACGATCCAATCCAGATCGCCGCGCAAGGAGGACGCCAGTCGGTGCGACTCGAACCGCCGGTTTTTCGCGACCGTCGAGATCTTCTCAGCCGCCAGCGTGCTGACGCGGTGGCTGGGGCGCGCCGGCTCGTCCTCGCGGATGATCCGCCGCATCTCGTCGATGCCGACTTTCGAGAATGTCTCTTTGTCGAACGGCGTCATGCCGGTGAGCAATTCGTAGAGCAGCACCCCCAACGAATAGACGTCGCTCCGTGTATCGACGTCGAGGCTGCTCTGTCCGGCCTGTTCGGGGCTCATGTACATCGGCGTCCCCAGCATCTGGTAAAAGCCGGTGTGCAGCGTCTTTTCGGTCAGTTGCTGGCCCATCGCCTTGGCCACGCCAAAGTCGATTACTTTGGGGACGGGCGTGACGTCGTGCATTTCGACCAGGACGTTGCTCGGCTTGAGGTCGCGGTGGATCAAGCCCTTCTGATGCGCGTGCTGCACCGCCTGGCAGACCGTGATGAATAACTGCAACCGTTCGCGCGTGTCGAACAGCTGCCCATCGCAGAAGTCGGTGATGGGCGCTCCCTTGACCAGCTCCATCACGAAATACGGTCGTCCCGCGGCGGTCGAGCCGGCATCCAGCACCTTGGCGACATTGGGGTGATTCATCATCGCCAGCGCCTGCCGCTCGGCTTCGAAGCGGGCGATGACTTCGTGGGTGTCCATCCCCGGCTTGATGACTTTGAGGGCGACCGTGCGGCGAACTGGTTCCTTCTGTTCGGCCACATAGACGGCGCCCATGCCCCCTGAACCGATCAGCTCCAGCAGCTTGTAGGGGCCGATCTGCGTGCCGGGTTTCTCCAGGAGTGGCTGCTCGATGGTCGTTGCAAGGAGGCCGGCCGGCTGGTCCATGAAGCTGGCGGAGGCCTCGTGGGATCCGAGCAGCTTTTCGACCCGCTGGCGCAGTTCCGGATTGTCAGCGCAAAGGCCATCGAGAAACGCTCGACGCTCGGCGGGCGATCGATCCAAAGCCGCGATGAAAATGGACTGCTCGTTCATGCCTGGTCCCTTTGGCAGTTGGCGGACTGCTGAAGACAATGCGACGTGCGCGCGACAATCGCGCATTTTTTTCGGTTGGGTGGCACGCCCTGAACGAGGCACGAGTGAAGGGCGTGGCGAACGTCTCCGGGCATTGCTTTCGCGCCAGCGCCGCTCACCCGTTGAATATCGAGTCCATCAACAACAAAAGGAAACGTCCAGAGACACTCGCCACGCCTTTCGCTCAGGCTCAGGGCGTGTCACCCAAGCGAAGGCCCGGGCGGGCTGTCAGGCGGATGCTTCGTCGGCAATCGCCGTGGCCAGCCAGGCTCGGGCGTAAGCCCAGATCTGATCTGCTTTTCGGGGCGACATCCCCATCTGTTCGGCCACTTCGGGAATCGTGAATCCCGCAAAGTATCGCAGCTTGACGAGCGCCGCCGCCTGCGGGTTTTTGGCTTCGAGCATGCCCAGGGCTTCGTGGACGGCCAGCAATTCGTCGCTCCGAACGGGCGATGCGATGGCATCGGCGACCAACTCCTGGCGGTCGAGTTCTCCGCCGTGTTTTTCCCGCCCCTTCCGTCGGGCCGCCTCGACCAGAATCCGCCGCATTGCCTCGGCCGCCGCGGCAAAGAAATGCCCGCGGCCATCCCAGTGCCGGATCCCGGTGCCATCGACCAGGCGGAGATACGCCTCGTGGACGAGCGCCGTGGCTTGAAGAGTCTGCCCCGGATTCTCGGCCGCCATCCGCTGCGCGGCCAACCGGCGGAGCTCCTCATAGACCAGCGGCAGAAGCTGCTCGGCGGCCTGCGGGTCCCCCTGCTCGATGGCCGAAAGTATTCGCGTGACGTCGGACATGAAGGCCTGGGGCGTGAGGCTTGGGGCTTGAGGAGTTGAAGAGTTTCAGGGTTCAAAAGTTAAAGAGATTTCGTCGTGCGCCTCAAGTCTCAAGTCTCGGGACTTGAGGAACAGGGAACTGGGGTCAGCGGTCAGAATAATCATGCGTCGTGCGCCTCAAGTCTCAGGTCTCAAGCCTCAAGCCATAGATATGAGCATAGCCGTATGCGGCTCGCGGAATCCACTCGATGCGAGTCGAAGTGGAATCGATCAAGTTTGAAAGCGCGATTGAAATGGGCGAAAGCTTGCATTTGCCTTGCCGGCCACGCTGAGTACCATTGGGACATGCCTGCTCCCCGACATTTGCGGAACGATGCTGTTTCAATCTGGCAGGCGGGCGTGGATGCGGTGCGTGCCGAACGGCTGGTTCGTGACGTCATACAGTATTCCTCCGGGATTCTGACCGTTTGCGGGAAGTCGTTTCCGATTTCGCAGTTCGGTCGGATTGCTGTGGTCGGTGCGGGCAAGGCCGGTGCGGGAATGGCGGCTGCCATCGAAGGCGTTCTCGGGTCCGAGCTGGTCGATGCGCGGGTCACGGGATGGATCAACGTTCCGGCGGATTGCGTTCGGCCGCTGCGTAAAATTCATCTGCATGCAGCGCGGCCGGCGGGAGTCAACGAGCCCACCGAAGCCGGCGTCGAAGGGGCACGGAAGATCCTCGAGATCGTGTCGCACCTGGAGCCGGGCGATTTGTGCTTCGTGCTCATTTCCGGCGGCGGGAGCGCCCTGCTCCCCGCGCCGATTCCACAGATTTCACTGGCGGACAAGCAGGCGGTCACGCGTTTTCTGATGCAGTCCGGGGCGACGATTTTCGAGCTCAACACGGTTCGCAAGCAACTGTCGCAGATCAAAGGGGGGCGACTCGCCCGGGCGATTCGCGCGAGAACCGCAATGACATTGATCATTTCCGACGTCGTCGGCGACCCGCTGGATGTGATCGCTTCAGGTCCCACAGTTCTCGACACCGGCACGCCGGCCGAGGCGTTCGCCGTGCTGAGGAAGTTTGGAGCGCGTCCGCCAGCCGTTCCTCAAGCTGTGTTCGACGCGCTGGAACAGGCGGCTGCTGGTGGGCCGGACGCAATCCCTCGCGCGGGCCGAGTTGAGACATTCGCCCCCCCTCAGTCCCCCCGCGAACGGGGGGACGAACCGGCTCCCTCCCCGTTCACGGGGAGGGTTGGGGTGGGGGGCGTCGAATCTGTCGCTCCAAGCTGCGCGGTGGAGACATCACTGTTGCGGTCGATCAGCAATCACGTCATCGGCAACAACGCCGTCGCGGTCGCGGCGGCGACGTCGCACGCGATCGAGCTGGGTTACAGCGTGCGTTCATTCGGTTCCGACAATCAGGGAGAGGCCGACGAGGTGGGGCGTGAACTGGCTGAGATGGCCCTGTCCATCCGCGCTGAGTTGAATCCCGCAGACAAGCCCGTCTGCGTCATCAGTGGCGGCGAGCCGATTGTCCGCCTCACACAGAGCGAGCGTCGCGGCAAAGGGGGACGGAACCAGCAGCTTGTTCTCGCCGCCGTCGATCGGCTGTGGGACGAAGACCCGCAACGAGTGGCGATCCTCTCGGGGGGAACCGACGGCGAAGACGGACCCACCGACGCCGCCGGGGCGTATGCCGATGCAGAGGTTCTCTCTCGCGCGCGGGCAGCGGGCTTGTCTCCGCGAGAGTTTCTGGAGCACAACGACGCCTATCGGTTCTTCGATGAGATCGGAGGCTTAATTCAAACCGGGCCGACGCATACGAACGTCATGGACTTGCGCGTGGCGCTCGTGGCATCAACCGAGGGCTGACGCTCAAGGCGCCAACGCCAGTCGCACTCGCCGAACGACGTTTCTCAACCGGTCTTGTCGGCGCGGGAGGCCTTCTCGCGAATGTCGGTCGACAGAAACTTGGGACGGGGGACGGAGTGCGTCGGAGTATGCCGCGGCTTGCGTCCGAGGGTATCAGCGATCGCGCGAACGACCCGCTCCTGTTGTTCTTCGCTCAATTCGGGATAGACCGGAAGGGCAATCGTCTCCATCGCGGCCTGTTCCGCGACCGGCAGGCTGCCGGCCCGGTATCCCAGGTCGGCAAAACAGGTTTGCAGATGGAGCGGCTTGGGGTAGTAGATTCCGCAGCCGATTTGCCGCTGGCGCAATCCGGCCAAAACCTCGTCGCGTCGGCCATCGGCGACGCGCACGCAGTATTGGTTGTAGACGTGTCGGCGATCGGGCAACGTCGCCGGCAGAGTGATCGCGTCGAGCAATCCATATTCCTCGAATAGCACTTCGTAACGCCCGGCATTCCGCTGGCGGGCCAGCGTCCATTCATCGAGGTGTCGCAACTTGACGCGCAGGATGGCCGCCTGCAGGGCATCGAGACGGCTGTTGAGGCCGACTTCGACGTGCTCGTACTGACCGGCGTCGCCGTGAACTCGCAGCCGGCGGATCCGCTTGGCGAGGACCGGGTCGTTGGAGGTGACGAGGCCTCCGTCTCCCGCTCCGCCGAGATTCTTCGTGGGGAAAAAGCTGAAGCAAGCGAGCGTGCCCAGCACTCCGGCGCGGCGCTGCCGATATTCGGCGCCGATCGCCTGACAGGCATCCTCGACGATCGTGAGCGAGGCCTTGCTGGCAATCTGCCACAGCGGCGCCATCTCGGCACACTGACCGAAGAGATGGACGGGAAGGATCACTTTGGAATTCGCCGTAACGGCCGCATCAACGGCCGCCGGATCGAGATTGAAGCTGACCGGATCGATATCGACGAACACGGGCTTGGCGCCCAAACGATGAATGGCGCTGCCGGTCGCGAAGAAGGTGTACGGGCTGGTGATGACTTCGTCGCCCGGCCCGATATCGAGGGCCATCAGCGACAGGATCAGCGCATCGGTTCCCGAAGCGCAGCCGATCGCTTCGCGCGACTCGCAGTACTCGGCGACGTCGCATTCGAACTCGGCCACTTCGTCGCCGAGGATGAAACGCTGCTCGGCGAAAATACGGCCGACGGCAGCGCCGATTTCGGCTTCAATCATTCGGTGTTGGGCGACGAGATCGATCAGCGGAACCGGATCAGGACGGTCCGTGGTCGGGGCAGACGAGGGCTCACTCATGAGCGACTCCATTCGCAGACGAGTTTCATGTTGCAGGGATAAGAGGGGCGGTACATTATGACCGCACGTCGAACCTGTCAAGGTGACGTTCGACTGCGACCGCGCGCGCCGGCGCGAGGCTGTCGCACCCCGTTTTCCATTCAACGGAGGTCGTCAAATCAGATTCGTGAAGGGAGCAGAAGCAGCACTGCTCCGATCCCCAGAATGATGACGAGGGCGCTTAAGCCAACCCAAGTCAGTCGTTGACTCCAATGCGAGCTTGAAGGCGACAAGGTGCTGCAATGGGGGCACTCGCCCGTGCCGACGAAGACGACGTGGTGACACTTCGGGCAATACTTGATTCGAAGCGCTTGGGGCATAGAGCAAGTCCAGCGACGCCGAATACGATCAACGACCTGTCGCAATTGCGAACAAGGTGGATCGTCTTCGGCCAGAAAACGACGCTTTTTGCGTCATTTTTCCGTAATTGGCCGTCTATCCAAGCAAGCTGGCAAGTTGTGTGCCGTAAGAGTGGCAAAACTGCGCAGGCGCGGCAAGACGCTCCCCTGCCGGCGACCGGTGTGACGCCTTAGAAATCGTAAGTCAATTACTTCCGGGAATGGCGGGTGAGCGTGATGGATTGAGAGTGTAGTTCCATTGGGGACAAGTTTTCTGTCGCTGGATGT
>JAGVKR010000731.1 GCA_020050375.1 Planctomycetales bacterium | reverse complement strand
GATGCACCACTTGGGCTCGGGCATTTGCAGCCAGATCCGCTGCAGGACGGGAAGCATCTTCATCACCACCCGGCCGGCAACGATCATCAGGTCGCATTGCCGAGGCGTGAACCGCATCACCTCCGAGCCGAAGCGGGCGATGTCGTGCCGGCTGGCGCCGGTCGCCATCAGCTCGATCCCGCAGCAGGCGGTCGCGAACGGCATCGGCCACAGGCTGTTCTTACGACACCAACTGGCGAGCCAGTCCAGCTTGCTGACGGCGACGTTTTCGGGAACCGTCAATTCCATTGAAACACACCCTTTCGCCACGTGTAGACGAACCCGACAAGCAACACGCCGATGAAGCCCATCACCGCGTAAAACACCGCATGACCCGGGCCAAACGCCCCCGCTTCGTGCGCGGCCACGGCCCACGGGTAGAGGAACAACAACTCGACGTCGAACACGAGAAACTCGATCGCCAGCAGGTAAAAACTGATATTGAACCGCTGCCGTGCCGAGTGGACCGGGTCCATCCCCGATTCATACGGCATCTCTTTGACGGCCGTTCGGTGCTTGGGCCCCAGCACCTGGGCGACGATCAGAATCGACAGCGCCATGCCAGTCGCTATGGCGGCAAACAGAAAAATCGGAAGTCCGTGCATGGAGCAAATCGTTGCAGAGTCGGCCACGTTTCGCCAGTCATTCGAGAGCGGATTATAGTGGCTTTCCCGCGAATCGGAAACTTCGCGGGGACGGCGCTCGAAAGCTGCGCCGGACTTCCGCTCTCCGGCAGTGCCGACTACAATCACGGCTTGCAAAAAATACTTCGAAAGGATCGTTCTCATGGCCAAGCCGCATCGTCTGCTCAAGAAAGCCAACCACGGCGCCCGCCCTGCCAACGCCAAGGCCCGCCGCGCTAAACGCCGCAAGGTGAAGACGTAATCAGTGGGGCGCAGTGGTCCCGTTTGCATGTCGTCGGGTAAAAACTACGTAGCACGGACTGTCAGTCCGTGCGTGTCAGTCGCGTCGAGCTGGAACGATCGCCCATCGGCTGTTTTCGCATTGCGAAAACGTTGCCCGCCCGTTGAACTGCGATCGCCGACAGGCTGAATTCCGTAGCAGTCGTGCGATTGATCGTCACGCACGGACTGACAGTCCGTGCTACGTCCCGCGTCGTCGCCTACGCCACGGTGCCGGTCTGCCGGCGGGAGCTCCACCAAAGCTGGCGGGGCAGTGATCCGGCGGCGATCAACGCCAACTGGCTGAGGACGAACACGCCGAGCGAAAAGAGCACCCCTTCGGTGAAGCCGTAGGAGTGCAGGCCGACCCCCAGCTCGTTGACGCCGAACCAGCTCCAGGCGGTGACGATGTTCCCGCCGATGGCGAGCACGGCCAGGCCGCGGTCTTTGACCATCCCGTCCCAGCGGGCGTGCAAAACGAGCGCGTTCCACAAGACGATGATCAGCGCGCCGTTTTCCTTCGGGTCCCAACCCCAGAATCGGCCCCACGAATCGTCGGCCCACAATCCCCCGAGCACGGTCCCCACGAAGCTGAAGAAGATCGCAAAGCAGAGCGTCCCGTAGATCATCCGCGCCAAACTCTTCCCGACGTCGGCGTTCATCGTCGGTGTGAACACGCCCCGCAGCACATAGAATACCCCCAGGAGCCCCGAGAGAAACGTCGTGGCATACCCGAGCGTGATGCACGTCACGTGCGTCGCCAGCCAGAATTGGGTGTCGAGCACCGCCTGCATGACGATGAACGTGTCGCCGTCGCCCGCCAGCTTGAACGAGATGAACAGCGTCGCAAACCCGGCGATCGTCGAGACGGCGTTGCCGATTCCCAGGCGGAACACGATCTCGAGAATCAGCCCCAGCACAACGCAGCCCCACCCGATGAACACGGCCGACGAATACAGATTCGTCACCGGCGGCCGGCCGGAAATGTAGATCCGCGAGCCGAGCGCGAAGGTGTGCAGCCCCAGAATCAGCACGGTCAGCCAGAACGCGCTCCGCCGCAGCGATGCGCTGCCGAAGGGCAAGAGCCAGGCGAGGATCGTGACGACGAACGCGCCGATGTACAGAATCCACGCCAGAAAGAACGGCGAGAACCAGTTGAAGAAGACCTCATAGCCTGTCTTCGCCGTTTGCAGCTCCGGCGGAGCCTCTTCGGCCATCAGCGACTCGTACTTCCGCACGGCCCGATTGAACTCGTCGGCCTCTCCTTGGTCGTAAGCCCTCAGGATCGCATCCCACCCTGCCACTGCCGGGTCGGGGCGACGTTCTTCGAGGATTCGCGCCTCGAAATAGTCCCGCGTCCATGCCGAGACATACGGCTTCCACTGGAATTTCGCCGAGCGGCCTTCGCCAGCGCGAACCGGCACGATCAGTGGGGGATGCCCCTTTTCGACGAGGTTTTTCTCGGCTGCATCCAACTGACTCTTCAGTGCCGCGCGCCGTCCCTTGACCAGCTCGCGCATTTCATTCGTCGGCTCGGCGGGAAAATCCGGATGGCGGAACGTGGCGTCGACCGCGGTGAACGATCGAATCCGCCGATCGACGTCGAGCAGCTTCCGTTCGTACACGGTGAGCCCCGCCGCCGTCGACTTCCGGACCTTCTCGTTGACCTTGTCGACCTCTTCGTTGAATTTCTCGCTGCGCTGCCTGATTTCGGAGAGTGAGTACAAAAAGCCTTCGCGCCGCGCCAGCCCCAGCATGTCGAGGACTTCGAGGTTGTCGATGCGGAAGACGCGGTGCAGTTCGGCGGCGACCTTTCTCTGCATCCGCCGGTCGAGAGCAAGGACCGCATGATCGACGGCCGTGAGAGCCTCCGCCGATTTGTCGTGCGCTTCCGCCACCAGCCTGTCGAAGACACTCCGGGACTCAAGCCGACCGTCGTCGGGCTCTCGCAGCAAATGAATCTGGAGACTGGAATAGAGGTGATCCTGTCGCGGATCGAGTCGCAGCTTCTTCAGAAGGTCCGCGTTCTCGATCGGGAACAGATCGACGGATCGAGCCGAAATCACATCGAGCAGCCAGCGAATTGCCGGTTGGCTGACCGAGGTGGCTTTGTGCAGTACGTCTTCGATCTCCGCGCGGTCTGCTTTCGTCTTGCTTTCGACCAATTCCGCCAGCGCCTCTACCGGTTGCGGATCGTCGATCAGCTTCGAAAAATCCTGATCGGCCATGGCCTTCCATTGTTTCTTCACCCGGCTCGCGACCTTGTCCCATTTCTTCCGAAGCGTCACGGAATCCATCGGTCCGACGAACGTCTCTTTGTTAGAAATGATCTGCAGCGTGTTCCGCGCCAGCGTGTCAAGCGGCTTGGGCCGCCCCTGATATAGAATCGGCAGCTTGCCCGCCGCGTAAAGGTCGACACCGTCGGCGGCGGGTTTTGGCGGTCGCATCTGGTAGACGATCATTGTGGCCCCCAGCAGCACAATGCCGATCGGCAACCAGCGCTCGATGAACGTCGGTGACCGGTGCGCGGGCAATTCGAATTGGGGAGCGGAGACGCGCGGCGGGGGGGCACGCCCCGGCTCTTTGGCAGTCAGCGCGTCTTTGGGAGTGAATGCGCCGCTCTCGCGGCGCTTGAGAAACCTGAGCAACGTCAACCCGAACTGGAACAGCATCCCCACGCCCACGATCATGCACGACACATAGGGAATCATCCAGCCGGAATTCGTGACCACCTGCAGGCCGGTTGCCTCGGCATCCGTCACTGGATCGGCGCTGACCGTCGACTGGTAGAACGTCTCACCGGCAAAGCGGAGCGGGTTGTTCATCCAGACTTTGACGTCGCGATCGACGTCGCGGCTCGCGTCGGCGAGGCGCAGCGTCGACGAATAATCCTTCGGCGTCGTCGTGCCGGGGTAGTATTCCGTCCGCACGTCGATCAGCTTCATCGAGTACGGCTTGTACATCCGTTTGAAGCGCAGCGCGAGATGATACGGCTTGCCGTCAATGTCGATGACCGACGGTTCGGTCATTTTCATCATCATCGGAGGAAGCGCCGCGCGGATCTCCGACTCTGACATCCCCGACCGCTCGCGCGACTCCTGCAGCCGTGACTGCACCAGGCTCAAGAGATATGTCCCGAGGGTCTCCGAAGTCCCTTTCTTCAGGAACTCGACATAGACGGCCGATTCGTCGACTTTGCTCGATGAGCTGGCGCCGACGCCGGCCGCGGCCTCGCCGGCGAACATCTCGCGCCCCAGGCCAACTGTGGCGGGATTCTTTTCTCCCTCTTTGGGCATGCGAATTTCGGCGTTCTGCAGGAACTTCACGACCCGCACGTCGAACGGCAAAGCGTCGTCTTTGATGACCGCGTCGGGCTTGAGCAGCGACTGCGGCACGACGACCACCCGGTCCTCATCCGCCGACGTTTCATCAACGACCGCCAGTTCCACCTCCCGAATGTCCTGCACGAAGTTGACCGTATCCCCTTCGCGGACGTGCATCTGCCCTTCGATGGCGCTCGTCCCCACGAGCAGCTCGCTGAGCATCATCAGGCCGATGCCGGCATGCAGCAGCACGATCCCCGCTCGCTTGTTGAACACCAGCCAGCAGCCGGCGAGGAGGACACCCCCCGCGAGCGTTCCCTGAATGAGCTGCCAGAGGATTCGCATCGACGAATCGCCCAGCGCGACGGACTCTCCTTCGACGAACAGCCACGCCACAAGGACTCCCAGCGCGGCGCTGGCTGTGAACAGAACACGTCGCGCCAGCACCTGCGTTGCTTCGAGCTTTACCGCTCCCCAGACGCAAACAACCCCCAGCGCAGCGAGCGCCAGTTTGCATAGCGTCCAGAGCGTCGACCACTCGAAGAAGGGGACTCCCTGCAACGCATCACCCGAGCCGCCGGCGATCACGAGGCCGGTCACAACCATTCCGACGCCGATCAGGCACAAACCGCCGAGCAACCGGCCCCCGCGCGCCTGATACGTGAAGCGCAGGGCGTGCGCCGCGAGCAGATTGACCGCCATCAGCCCGCCGATGAGCCAGCCCCCTGGAAAGGGAAACGTCCCCGACACCGGCTGCAGGTTGGGAAAGGACGATTTCGGAAAAAACGATTCCGGAAAGAAGACCTGCAAGTCGATCCAGGCGATCCCCGTGCGGAAATAGTTGTGGACGACGTACCAGATATCGTGCTGCGTCTGCGCCAGCGTCCCGGCGAAGACGATGAAGATCGCCAGGGCAAACAGCACGACCGTCACTTTGAGCGACGCCAGCGGGAGAAGCACGGCTCGCAGCGTCGGGCCGAGGGCCATGATCTCGGCCCGCGCCGGATCGACGTCGTCTTCGAGCTGGAACTTGGGTGCAGCGCTACTGGCCATAAATTCATCTCCAAAAACAATCCTCTCCCGCTGACGAACAATCGCCCCGCTGTATTTTCTTCTCCCCTCTCCCTCGACGGGAGAGGGGCCGGGGGTGAGGGTGTTTTTCGCGTTGATCGACTTTCGCCCGCTCATCAACAGATCCATCGTTCACAGTTTAATTTGCGGGTGCCACGGCCAGCGACCACCGGGAGTCGGCCGTGCGAACGTCGTTGGACGCGGCCCATCAACTCACCGTTCGCACGGCCGACTTCCTTCGGGCGCTGGCCGTGGCACCCCAATTCTCAATGTTGACAAAGCACTACTGCTGGGTCACTTGTTGAACTGAATCGACTTCACAAATTCTTCGAACCGGGATTGCTCGCGCTGGGCCAGCTCGCCGTCCCCCTGCAATTTAAAGAACCACTGCCGATCTGCGACCTGAACGATCACACCGAGGATCGTCTGGGCCGGCTTGGTCGTTTCGGGGCCGACAAGCTCGGCGTAATCGCCTGTCAGCTTGCCCACCTCGATCTTCCGCAGCGACTCGCGCAGTTTGTCATCGGGCACTGAATCAAGCCCGACCTGGCCGCGCCAGCGATTGATGTTGGCCAGCAGATCGCCGCCGGCCGTGCTGGCGGAGATTGTCACCCGCTGTTCGCCGTCCTTCACCTCGAATTCCGCCAACCGCATCGGGCCGGCCGGTTTGCGCGTCCAGCCTTCGGGAAGCGTGAATGCGAACGGCAGCGGCGGAAGTTCCCGCGGTGAATCGGCATTTTTTTGCGGAGTCTTCGCTGTCGGTCCGCCAGTTGCGGGACCGCCCCCCATGCCACCGCCCAATCGGCCTTCGATGTTCACGAGCCAGACTTTGAGGTCGCCGACGTCGAGCTTCATCGTCGATTTTTCGAGTTGCGCGGGCTCGATCGGAGCGACCTGCATCTGCCCGCGCCAGCGATTGATGTTCGCGAGCAGGTTTGTCTCGAAATCTCCGTCGCCGGTCGGAAGGGGAGAGACGGTCAACTCCAGCGGGCCGCTCGCACCGGCAATGACGATCGTTGCGAACCGGAACTGGTTGCCGGGTTGCTCGGTCCAACCTTCGGGAACGGTCCAGCGCGGCGCCTCTCCTTCGAAGCGCAGCGAGCGGATGAAGTCCAAAAACGGCGCAACCTGTTCCACGACCGCTCTCGTCGGGCCTGTCAATTTGAAGAACCACGTCTTCTCGCCATGGGGAACGATCGCCCCCAGAATCCGCCCCATTTCCCCTGCCGTCGCGGCCTTGGGCTCGACCGGATTGTTCACCGCCGCACGGATCGATGCCGGCTTCACAGCCGGCGGCGGTTTGGCGACAGTGTACGCCACGACCTTTTCCTGCTTTTCGCACCCGGACAACATCAAGGCGGGCAGTAAAAACAGACAGATCGCAACCTGAATTCCGGGAACACCTTTGGTCATTTCGGCGAATTGATGCAATCCAAGCGGGACGAAAACAGGGCGGTCGACCAAGGGAAAACCTCAGCTACGGACGTTGCAGGAAGGAGCCGTCGGAGACGGGAGTTGGCAAACTCCAGCACCTTTCGACCGCTGCGGGCGGGGGCACACCTTATTATAGGTCTGCCAGGAGCCAAAAGTACACGCAGGGGGGAGTGTTCCAGCGTCGATGCCTCGCAATCCTTGCGGTTCCGCCGGCGAGCACGTCCTGTTGTTTCCGCGATCCGACCGCGAGTGGACGCAAGAAACGCTACTGGACCAGTGCCGTGTCATCGACAATTGATGGGTGCCACGGCCAGCGACCACCGGGAGTCGGCCGTGCGACTCGTGAGGAAGCGCTCCGGGACGTTCACACGGCCGAGTCGCTTTGCTCCCTGGCCGTGGCACCCAATCCGTCGAAACAGGTTTGACTCGGCACGCGCCCCTACGAACCGGATGGCGGAGTGAGCAGCGCCGGCGGGTCGCTCAGCGGAATCGGCATCGAATGCGATTCGACATCGGCGGACGTCTCGCGGGGAACGGCCATGCGCGAGGGGAGTCGTCGCGTGACCGGCAGGGGATAGCGCGGCGCCCGTTCGAGGGCCGCCGATGCTTCGATGTCGTCCGTCGAGCTGGAGAGCGTTGCCCGACCCGGCGGGTTGACAGAGGCGCTGGGCTGCGACGGAACTCTCAGCGATCGGAGGCCCCCCTTGGGAAAAACCGGCTCGCCGGTGCCGCGATCGTCGTCGTCGCGGTCATCGTCGTCGGCATCGTCGTCCGACATCTCGTCGGGGTCGACGTTGAGCGCAGGGCCACCTCCAAAGCCCCGCGCCTGTGGTTTTTCCACCGGTGCGGGAGGGAGCGCGGGTCGATTCGACCGTTCTTCGGGGGTCGCGAGGGGGACCGGAACGCTCTCGCCGTGCAGATACGGAGGGTTCCGTGCCCGGTTGGAATCGGGCACAGGAGCAACCGTTGCGGAATACCCCGCCTGCTCGGGCGCGGCGCAGGGAGCGTGATAGCGGGTCGTCTGGCAACCGCCGAGCGCTCCCAGAAGCGCCAATCCGGCGCCGATGAGAACCATCCGTCGATCGGCGAGAATCATCACGGTTGTCATCCCGCAATCTGGGGGAATACCGGGCACACCCTCCCTGGTCGAGGATCCGACAATCGGCCTCCGCCGATTGATCCACCGCGATGGAGCGGCGGGCCATCCCCTGCCGGCTGGCGAATCGATGGTCCCGTGGAGAACGAGACGATCGCCGCGATCGGCAGGGTGCAAGAAGAATCGGCCGATGCCTGACGATCGGTGCCGTCCTTCCGCTCGATTCGTCCGGTTTCGGGTCGAGTCGTGCGGAACAGGCGCAACAAATGAATCGGCGGCAAGTCGCGGATTCGACCGGTTCGCGCACCGGTGGCGATTGTGACGGTCGCACGGCCGAAGCGGCTCGATTATGCGGTCCAACGCCGCGAGAGGATCCAGCCCAGGGCGACGATCAGCAGCGACGCGCGGCCGTAGTCCATAGGGGTTGCGGAAATCCAGCGCGACGTCAGCCCGTCACACAATTGAGCGATCCAATATGGCATAGAGCACCTGTAAAAGGGCCCGCCGGTCCGCACTCAACTGTAGCTTACAGCCGCGCCCGCGATGCGAAAAAAGCAGGATACGGCAACTTTTCGGGTAAGAACGAAAATCTGTAGGGATCGGCCTCAGTGCCGATCCGCGAGCGTCTCGGGACAATCCTTTCGAAATATCCGCGTCCTCTCTGACTCGCGGAACGCCACGGAGGGCATTCCCTACAGAACGAATGGCCCTTTTGGGATTCCTCGCCGGGGCCTTTGCCGCACTCGACGAACGGCGCAATCGCTACATCCGTTGCACACCGCACGACGATGCGGTAGTTACATTGGGGGTCACCGGAAAACTTGAATTCAAACGCGCTGACGTCTGGCGCAGACGCCGGCAGGACTTCTCTCCTTTCACCTCTACAGGAACCGACGCATGGGTGCCGACGCCCGGATTGCCGAACTCAAACTGATTCTTCCTCCTCCGCCGAAACCGATCGCGACCTATGTTCCCTGCGTGCAGGTCCGCGAGCTGGTGTACGTCTCCGGGCATGGGCCGCTCAAGCCCGACAAATCGCTCGTCACCGGCCGCGTGGGAGCCGAGATGTCGGAGGCCGATGGAAAAGCAGCGGCCCGCGTCGTCGGATTGGCCGTGCTCGCCACGTTGCGAAACTATCTGGGGACGCTCGATCGCGTCGTGCGGCTCGTTAAGGTGCTGGGGATGGTGAACGCCGCGCCCGATTTTCAGAACCATCCCGCCGTCATCAACGGCTTCAGCGACCTGATGGTCGAAGTCTTCGGCGATGCGGGCAAGGGAGCGCGCAGCGCCGTCGGCATGGGCTCGCTGCCCGGGAATATCGCCGTGGAGGTCGAAGCAATCTTCGAGGTCCGCGACTGAACAATGTGACGACGCGGGTGACGATTCACACCGTGGGGATGGACGCCGAGGGGGCGGGGGAAGCGTTTCTCAAGCACCTCTCCCGGGCGAACTTCGGGACGTACCGCCCGATTCAATGATCGGTCGGAGAGGCATGTTCCCAATCTTTCGAATGTTTCCAGATCCGGGACAGCCGGTCGACACGGGGTCGTGGAAAACTGGTAAAATACAATCCTGAACCAGAACCGATTTCGACCTGGCTGTTTGTTCGAACGGAATCTGCACCACGAATCACTCGAATCCAACGAATCAGGAAGCGGTGGTTTCGTATTCGTTGGATTCGCTTGATTCGTGGTTTACCTCGTCCTGGTTGCGGTTAAACCAGACGCGGCCAGGAATGCGTTGTTTAACCCGGAGCCAGCGGCGACGCCGGATGTCGCAAGCGTCCACCTCGCCGCTGGCTCGGGGTTAAACGAAACGTCTCATGAGTGACCGCGTGCGGTATAAACCCTCCCTGATACCGCCTGCCGACTTCTTTGTTGCATCCGCAACTGCAATAGAGGTCTGTGTTTCGCGTGACTGAAGCGCTCTGTTGCGTTGGGAGACGCAACACGACGCAATCTGGAGGCTATTCGATTGCCGACACAGGGGCTGTGTCAATCTGACAACAACGGGCCCCAAGTCATTCCTGTGAAAAATCTTATGAAAAACCACCTGGAAATAACCGCTTGCGAAAATGAATAGAATGGGAGTTCTGGTACGCAACATCTACATTGCGTATGAGTGCTGGGTTTCACGACGCGTCACATGGGGTGAGTCGGATTGAACTGAACATGTGTTCATATTGATGGCGCGCGGGCGCGGAAGTGTCGCATAGAAGAGACAAGGGGGATCGCGGAAACGCGCGACGCACCAACCGCCTCGCGGCACTCGGCTCACCCGGAATTTGTTCGTGACGTCCTGTTGACGATCCCTTACGATACGTTCGTTACGTCTCGCACCTGTCTTTCACCAGGGATGAGCGGCTATGTTCAAGCACGGCTTCGCGATGGCGTCGATGCTCCTCCTCGGGCTGCCTGCGTTGGTCCTGCGTTCGACGATCGCGGCGGAACCGAACGGCGGCGCTGCCGCTGCCGAGCCT
>JAGVKR010000628.1 GCA_020050375.1 Planctomycetales bacterium | reverse complement strand
CTGCAGCTCGACGCCGACCCGAAGCACCGCAAGCCGCACGGTCTCGAAGAGATTCTCCGCGAAATCTTCCCGATCAAAAGCTACGACGGCCAGCACGTGCTCGACTACGTCAAGTACGAGCTCGGCAAGCCCCGCTACACCGCTGTCGAATGCCGGCAGTTGCGACTGACCTACGGGCGCCCGTTCCGCGTCTGGCTGCGGCTGGTGAAAGAACAGCCGATCGAGGAAGAAGTCTATCTGGGCGACATGCCGATCATGATCGGCGGCGGCGAGTTCATCATCAACGGCGCCGAACGGGTGGTTGTCAGCCAGTTGCACCGTTCCCCCGGGGTCGACTTCGTCTCGGCTTCCGAGCCTGGTGAGCGAAAGTCGTTTTCGTGCCGGATCATCCCCGAGCGGGGGAGCTGGATCGAGCTCAATATCAGCAAACGCGAAGCGCTGGGGGTGCGGATCGATCAGAGCGGCAAATTCTCGGCGATCACTTTGCTGCGGGCGATGAGCCCCGAGTATTCCTCGGATGCGGCGGTGATCCGGGCTTTCTTCACGACCAAGGTCGTGAAGATGTCGGAATCGGACGCGGCCAAGAAAATGGCGACGAAATATGCCGCCGACGACATCGTCTATCCTGCCAAGCGCGAGCGGGCCGGAGAGATCATCGCCGAGGCGGGGCAAATGATCACCCCCGAGCTGGCACAGGAAATCTGCGGTTCGGGCCTCAAGAGCGCGGAGATCATCGAAAACGTCGCCGATCCGCTGATTCTCAACAGCATTCTGGAAGACGTGACGAGCAGCCACCAGGAAGCGCTCTTGAAGATCTACCAGCGGTTGCGCCCGGGCAATCCTCCGCAGCTCGAAAAAGCGATCGAGTTGTTCCACGAGAAGTTTTTCGATGTCAACCGCTATCGGCTCGGGCGGGTCGGCCGGTTCCGCATCAATCGCAAATTCCAGCAGGACGTGCCCGACGACGTGATGACCCTCCGTTCGGAGGATTTCATCAACGCGATCCGGTACATCCTCAAGTTGCGGCTCTCCGACCCGTCGGTCAGCGTCGACGACATCGACAACCTGGGCAATCGTCGTTTGCGAACGATCGACGAGCTGGCAGCCGACGAGATCCGCAAGGGGTTCCTCAAGCTCCGTCGCACCGTGCAGGAGCGGATGAGCCTCAAAGACGTCCAGGAGATGTCGCCGCGTTCGCTGGTCAATCCCAAGAGCGTCTCGGCGGCGATCGAGTATTTCTTCGGTCGCGGCGAGTTGTCGCAGGTGGTCGACCAGACCAACCCGCTCTCGACGCTGACGCACGAGCGACGCCTGAGCGCGCTGGGGCCGGGCGGTCTCAACCGCAAGCGCGCGGGGTTCGAAGTCCGCGACGTGCACATTTCGCACTACGGCCGCATTTGCCCGATCGAGACGCCGGAAGGCACAAATATCGGATTGATCTCGAGCTTGAGCATGTTTGCCAAGGTCGATGATTATGGTTTTCTGATCACCCCCTACCGGGTGATCAAGAATGCCAAGGTGACCGAAGAAATCCGCTGGTTGCGGGCCGATGAAGAGTCGAATGCCTATCTTGCTCCGGCCGACACGCCGGTGGCCAGCGCCAGGTTGCGCGACGACCGGGTGCTGGTTCGCTATCGCGGCGACTTCATTCAGGCCGACGCCAAGCAGGTCGAGTTCATGGACGTGGCCCCCTGCCAGATGGTCGGGGTTTCGGCCGGTCTGATTCCGTTCCTCGAGCACGACGACGCCAACCGGGCGCTGATGGGCTCGAACATGCAACGCCAGGCGGTCCCGCTGCTCGTCACCGAGCCTCCCATCGTGGGAACGGGCCTGGAACGGGCCGTCGCCGAGAACTCCGGAATGCTGATGCGGGCCGAGAAGGCCGGCACCGTCAATTTCGTCGACGCCAATCGGATCGAAGTTGACAGTCGCGTCTACCCGTTGATGAAGTTCACGGGACTCAACGAGCGGACGTGCATGGATCAGAAGCCGATCGTGAAGATGGGCCAGCGCGTCAAGAAGGGGCAGGTGCTGTGCGACAGCGCGGCCACCCGCGACGGCGAATTGTCGCTGGGGCGCAACGTGACCGTGGCCTTCATGTCGTGGGAAGGCTACAACTTCGAAGACGCCATCATTCTCTCCGAACGTCTCGTGAAAGAAGATGTCTTCACGTCGATCCACATTGACGAGTTCGACGTTGAAATCCGCGAAACCAAGCTGGGGCGCGAAGAGTTCACACGCGACATTCCCAACGTCAGCGAGAAGGCGCTCCGGCACCTGGGCGACGACGGTATCGTTCAAATCGGGACGCGCGTTCAGCCCGGCGACATTCTCGTCGGCAAGGTCTCGCCCAAGGCCAAAACCGAGCTGACCCCCGAAGAAAAACTGCTCCACGCGATTTTCGGTCGCGCCGGCGAAGACGTGAAGAACGAATCGCTCGAAGTCCCCAGCGGCGTCGAGGGAATCGTGATCGACACCCAGCGTTTCTCGCGTCGGATGAGCCTGACCGAATCGGAGCGGCGCAAGTTCGAAGCCGAGCTGAAGACCAGGGAAGAAGAAGGGAACCAGCAGATTGCGGAAGCCTTTCGCAAGTTTTTGCACGAGTTCGAGAAAGTCCTCGACCGCAAGCTGCAGGACGACGAAGGCAACGTGCTCCGCGACGCCGAAGACAAGGTGGTCTCCGCCTATGCCCAGAATTTCCGCGACCACTTCGACAAGCTCGAGATTCGCAGCCCGCAGAAGCGCGCCGCCTGCCTGGATGTGATCAAAGAACGCTGGGGCTCGGTCGAAGCGGCGATCGACCAGCGCGATCGCGTGCTGAACACGATGAAACGCGGCGACGAGCTGCCTTCGGGCGTGTTGCAGATGGTTAAGGTCTACGTCGCCTCGAAGCGCGTGATTTCGGTCGGTGACAAGATGGCCGGTCGGCACGGCAATAAGGGGGTCATCTCGAAAATTCTGCCGGAAGAAGACATGCCGTTCCTCGACGACGGCACGCCGGTCGACATCATTCTCAACCCGCTGGGCGTGCCGAGCCGCATGAATGTCGGCCAGATTCTCGAAACGCACCTCGGCTGGGCGATGAAGCATCTGGGATATCGCGCGATCTGCCCGGTGTTCGACGGGGCCCTTGAAGAGGACATTCACAAGGTGCTGAAAGAAGCCGGCCTCCCCGAAGATGGTAAGAGCGTTCTGCACGACGGTCGCACGGGCGACGCCTTCGAGCAGAAGGTCACCGTCGGCACGATCTACATGCTCAAGCTGCACCACCTGGTTGACGACAAGGTCCATGCCCGCGCGACGGGGCCTTACTCGCTCATCACACAACAGCCGCTGGGCGGCAAGGCCCGGTTCGGCGGACAGCGATTCGGGGAAATGGAAGTTTGGGCGCT
>JAGVKR010000238.1 GCA_020050375.1 Planctomycetales bacterium | reverse complement strand
ATCCCGATCTGGGTGCACAACTGCGCCAGCTCATGCAGAATGTGGCTGGAAATGAGGATCGTTTTTCCCATCTCCTTGAGCGCCTTGAGCAGCTCGCGCATTTCGATGCGGGCTCGCGGATCGAGGCCGCTCGCTGGCTCGTCGAGCAAGAGCAGGTCGGGATCGTGCAGCAGCACGCGGGCGAGCGAGAGGCGCTGCTTCATCCCGCGCGACAGGGCATCGACCGGCGCGTCGAGCTTATGTGTCAGATCGGTCAGTTCGAGCACATCGCCGATGATTGTCTTCCGCTGGCCGCGCTCGATGCGATAGGCGGCCGCGAAGAAGTGCAGGTACTCTTCGACCGTCAGGTCTTCATAGACGCCGAAAAAGTCGGGGACGTAGCCGATCTTCTCGCGGACGACCTGCGGCCGCCAGAGGACGTCGATCCCGTTGACGCGCACGCGGCCGACGAATTCGCGGAGCAGGGTCGCCAGAACTTTGATCGTCGACGACTTTCCCGCCCCGTTGGGCCCGATGAAGCCGTAGACTTCCCCTTTGGGGATTTGCAGGTTGATCCCGCGGACCGCGACGAGTTTGCCGTAGCGGACCCACAGGTTTTCGACGTCGACGACGAGCATGAGCTATTCTCCGGTGTAAAGCTTGCGGTAGACGACGAGCTCGTCGCCGCGATCAACCATCACGATGAGCAGCCACTGCCTGGGGTCGGAAGGATCGACGAGGGCCATGTCGTCGAAGTCGGTCCCGCCGTTGGGTGAGATTTGCGAGACGACGTTGAACAAACCTCCGTGCGGCCATCCCGTGCAGACGTCGAGCAGAAACGTGGTGTTGGATCTGCTGCCCATCGCGTTGTACGGAGTGACGGGGACGGCGGAGAGTTCCGGATCGTCGCGCTGGAGCAGCCCGTCCTGACCGGCCACGTGCTGGAGGCGCTGGCCGGTGACGACGTAGATGCTCGCTTCCGGGCCGAACTTCGGCAGGACCGCCCCGGAGATCTGCCGCCGCGCCTCAGGGTGCAGGGGAAATGTCGACATCGCGCTGGTGAGCGGCGCCAGCGATTTCCAGTCGAACTCGACGGGGGGATCGCTTTCGTCGGTGACGACGGAAAACGAGCGATTGAGCTGCGGCGTCCATTGCGGGATGAATTGCGTGGCCGTGTATCGCACGGGGACCCGTCCTTCGTATTTCGGAACGGCCACAAGATCGAGCTGGTTCTCGTCGCCGCGGCGCATCGCCTGCTGGTACGTGTACCACGAGCCGCGCGAATATTGCTGGTGGTTCATGGCGGTGAACAACCCGCGCTGCATGCGCGTCACGACGTCGCCCTGTGTGGCTCGGAACAGGAGATCGAAACGATTGCGTCGGGCGACGCTTCCGGTTTCGCCAATATCGAGAAAGGTGACGCTCCGTCGGTTGTCGGCGACGCGCATGTACCAGTTCGAAAGCCAGACCGTGCCCACCGCGAACCCAATCGTCACCGCGGGAAACAGGATCCAGGTGTAGCGCCGGCGTTTGAGGGCCCCCAGCAGCCAGTAGTCCCCCGGCCCGATCGTCAGCACGTAGAGGAAGAGCATGAACATCACGAGCGACAAAGGAACGACCTTCAAATGCCGCGGCATAATCCGTGCGAGGAGCTGATCGCCGGACTGCAATGCAAAGGGGGCCAGTTGCATGTCTCGGGGGCGGAGCTGTGCAATCATCTGGCTTTGGACCTGCGGCGCGAGGTTAGGATCGGCGAGGGCCGCAGCCTCGCGGATCGATGCGTCGCGGACGTCCCAGACGCCGTTCGCTTCGAACTCGGCCCGTCGATCGGCACGCATTTTCCAGAGGAAGGCCTGCATCCGCCGGATTTCCGTTTCAGCCGCAGCGCCGAGCGAATCGAGCGGAGCACGAACAATCGCGGCGCGCCCCATCCCATAGCGCTTGAGCAGAATCGGGCGGTCGCCGGCAGAGTTGGGTGCCGTCGAGTCGGCGGAGGCCGGGCTGATCCGCCCCGTGGGATCGAGCTCGAACGGGCTCGCTGCAGCTCCCGTCGCGATCTTGTTCAAGAATTCGACGTGCTCTTTCCGTACAACGTGACGACCGGGAACGATCGCCAGGCTCCCCCCCGCGTCGACCCAGCTCAAAATCGCCTGCAACTGCGAGTCTCTGAGGTCGGCAAACCCCTCGTTCATCAGGAGCACCAGATCAAAACCGAGGCAGCCCAGCGGGTCGGCGGGCATTGCATCGGGCGGGATGTGGGCCATGCTGGTCGAAAGCGTGCGATCGGTGCGGTCGAAATTGCCGGCTTCCACCCGGAACTGGTCGATGAAGGCCCGTTTGTCGTGCGAGAGGGTTGTCTGCCAGGGATCGCTGATCGCGATGACGTGGGCCCGCTGAAACGAGCCGGGGAGCCGCAGGTTGCTGTGGTGTCCCAGGTCGATCGTCCCGTGCGGGCCCACGAATCGGAGGCTCATCTCGACCGCATTGACGTTGTGCGTCGTATCGAGTGTCGGCAGGACCATGCGATACAACTGCTCGCTCGTATTCAGCACGATCTCATCGGTCGCGACCCGGGCCAGCCTCTCGTGACCATCTTTGATGGTCAGTTCCAGTCGCCCTTCGAGAAGTTGGCTCGATTGCGACTTGAGCTTCCAGACGACCGTGATCGGCGCGCCCGACCGGACCTGAATCGACTGTCCGACGACTTCCGCCGTCAGAATCGGCGAGTCGGCCCGACTGACGCGGGCCGCCGCGACGATCGTCGCCAAGGCAAAACAGACCAATCCGATAGTGCGACGGTATGAGTTCGCTCGGGTGCCGGGGTCTGGTCTTTTTTCCGGCGGGATCGCCCGGCCTGGCAGCATCTGCGTCGTTGCCGGAAAATGGACCTGATCCCCTCGCGCGAGGGGGCGTCCGTGGTTCTGAGGACAGGTCCATTTTTCGTGAGAGGGACAAGCGGACGATCCGCTCGCAGGCCGAGTCACGGGACTTGCGGGCGAAAAAAAGACCAGTCCCCGGTAACCGCGGTCGTCGCTGCACAACGTGCGTCTCACGCTTCGGGAAGTGGTAAACGGCCACAAACACATGCAGAGGATCCTTGTTGTCGAACGACGGTCGATGGTTGTCTCGATCACGGCGTCGGCATCCCGCTGGGGCGGCGCTGGAAATACCACCATTCCACCAGCAAGAGAACGAACCCGAAGATCGCAAACAGCGGCCAGAGGGGACGATCGCTTTTGAGCATTGTCGATGCGGCACCCACACCAACTTCGCGAAACTGGAGTCGATCGACCGAAGCGAGCGACGACTCGGACGAGGCGAGCAGGCTGACGCCGACCGAGGCGGCATCGCGCCCCCCTTCGCTGATCGTGTAGCGGCCGACCCCCGGCGCCGGCACACCCGCAAGCAAGCCCTCCGCATTGCTGCGAGCGTCGGTCGTTTTGCCGTCGGGGTCGGTGATGCGATAGCCGGTGTCGGGCTTCAATATTCGCGAAGCCAGGAGCCCCGTCGACTGACCGCGGGCCTCGGAGAGCCCCGCCTGTTGCTGGGCCAGTTGAACGGCGTTGTTCACCAGAATCGGAAAACCGACGCGGAAGGGAAGCGTCGAGCGGTCGGTGTGAAACAGCAGGTAGAACGTCGGCCGACCGCTGTCGTCGCGCTTCAGGATCAGCGGACCGGCCCGCCCCTGGGCCAGAATCTCGTAGCCCAGCTCTTCGTAGTCGCGATCACCGGCCCCTTCGGCCGAGACCGGCTGTTCGGCGATCTGCACGTCGGTCAGCAGCACGTGCTGCAAAAGGGGCGCGCTCCGCTGCCAGTCGATGACTTCGGCGGAGCCGGAATCGACTTTGACGAGCTTCGACAGATCTTCGGGGACGACCCCCACGAACATCGCCACCGCCGCGTCGATCGCCGCGTCGGATTTGCGATCGGAGATCAACAGGTCGTAACTCGAGGCGGTGGACTTTCCCTCTTCATCCGGAAAGAGCGTGATCTCCGCGAGCCCCCCCAGCGCGTGCCGGTACGACGTGAGGTCGGGGGGACAGTAAACAGTGAGTGGCCGGCTCACGGGAAGATCGAGGTAGACGACATTGTCGGAGGCGAGAGAATCAAAGGCATCGGGCTTGAGGCGGACTTCCAGAGCGGCCGCTCCCTCGGCATCGACGTGAAACACAATCCGCTGCGACTGCCCCGGCTCGAGCGAGATGACTTCGTCGTCGGCCGGCTTGCCGTTGTGCAGGAGCTGGACCCCGGCGGTCATCTGGGCTTCTTTGCTGCCGTCGATCCGCACGAAGATGTCCCACCGCTCTCCCGAGCGGCGGGCGTTGATCGCCGTGATCCCGATGTTCTGCCCTGCAGAGGGAAGCTTCTGGTAGTTCAACTGAAACGGCAGCTCGAAGTCGATTTCGGCCGGCACGTTTCCGTCGGTGTAGAGCACGACTGTTTCGATCTGGACGGTTCGCGCCAAAGCCTGCGTCATGCGGAGCGCGTCTTCCAGCCGGCTGACGACGGGGGTGATCTCGACCTGCTCCAGCGCGTCGCGGAGGATGCGCTTGTTGTCGGTGAAGTCGGTGAGGCGGCGGGCTGTCGAGGAGACGGCGATCAGCGACAGCTTTTGATCGGGGAGCAGATTGTCGATCAACTGCCGGATTTCCTCCTTGGCGGCGTCGAGCCGCGATTTTCCCCCGGCTGTATCGAGCGCCGCCATGCTGGCCGACGTGTCGATCAGGATGGGGAGATAGCGGGCACGATCGGCTCCGCTGGGCCAGAAGGGCTGCATGGCCGCCAGCGCGAGGCAGACGAGGAGCAGCACCTGCAACAGCAAGAGCAGATTGCGCTTGAACTTCTGGAACGGCGCGTTGACCCGTCGGTCGTTGAGCACGCTGCGCCACAGGGCCAGCGACGGAATCTCCATCCGCGGCCGCCGGAGCTTGAGAAAATAGAAAATGATGAGCGGCGCCAGCAGAGTGAACAACCAGGCGCCATTCAACGCGAGAAAGCCGGGCCAGTTCATCGGACCCACCCCTTTCGACGGAGAAGGTCGAACAAGACCCAGTCGAGCGAGTCCTGCGACGAGATCGACAGAAACCGGCCGCTCCGCTGCCGGCACAAGATCCCCAACTCTTCTTCGAGGGCCAGGCGATGCTCGTGATAGATGCCGAGCAAATCCCCGGCCGACGAGACATCGAGCGTTTGCCCGCTCTCGCAGTCGACGAACCGCAGGTCGCCGGTCAGCTCGGGGTTGAGCTCGGTGGGGATCAGAATCTGGACGGCGAAGATTTCGAGCCCCGCGCTGAAGAGCAGGTTGAGCGGCCTTTGAAAATCGCCGAACGTCAGAAAGTCGGAGAGCAGGATCACGATCCCCCGTCCGCGATGACGACGGAGCACGGCATCGACCGCCTGATCGATGGGGAAGTCGCCGCCGGCGGGAATCGTTTCGAGAAAATCAAACAACCGGCGGCGGCTGATCCGCCCGGTGCAGGGGGGGAAGAGCAAAGGCTCTTTTCCCTGGTGGTTGCAGGCGTACGCGCTCACCCGCTCGACATTCATCAGCCCCATCAGGCCGAACGCGGCGGCCAGTTGCCGGGCGCGCTCGAACTTGTCGTCGAACTGCATCGACGACGAGGCGTCGACGATGATCACGACGTGCATCTCCTCTTCGTGCCGATAGAGCTTGATAAAAGGCCGTTCGAGGCGCGAGAAGATGTTCCAGTCGACGTAGCGCATATCGTCGCCGGGGGAGTAGTCGCGATAATCGACGAACTCGGTGCTGCTCCCCCCCTTGCCGGATTGATGCTCCCCGCGGCTGCGATTGGTGAGCCGCCGCCGCGGATTGATCCGCATCCTCTCCAGCCGCGACAAAGTCGCATTCTCGAGGAGTTTGGTGAACTGGGCTACGGCCGCTTGTTCGCTCATGGTTGTTGCGAGCTCAGTCCTTCAAGGGATACATCTATTGTTTGCGAAGCGAAGAATTACGGATAAGACGGATGGCACAGATAGTACGGGTGACAGAAGGCGCGCGGGACTTTGAGATTCCACGTTCTCACGGAAATTACTATGGGTTACGGATCACTCTCTTCCATTGGAGCTTGGCGTATTTGAAATTGAGGAGCAGGCCAAGTTGTAGTTCCGTCACGGCAAGGTATCCGTAGACCTGCTTGAAATGAGTCTCGTTGAATGCTTCTACGACTTTCGCGTCGACGATAATTTTGCTTTCGACAATCAGATCGGGCCGAAATTTTCCGATGACGTGCCCTTTGTACTGAACCGAAAAGATCTGTTGCTGCTCAACGTGTAATCCCCGACTATTCAGCTCGACAATGAGTGAGTTCTCATAGAGTCTCTCGTTCAACCCGGGAAACAGTTCATTGGAAACAGTCATCGCCGCCCCAATGATCTGTTCGCTCAACTCGGCATGGATCAGTGGTGATTGCTCCGACATCACGATCTCCATTTGTGTCGTAGTTCGCTCTCGCGCGACCTTTCTTCATCCGTTCTATCTGTGCCATCTGCTTTATCAGTAATTCAGAACGATCAAAGTCAAACTGGCGTCACATGCGACGAAATCATCGCCTCAACCTTCCTCTTTCAATTGTGTCAGGCATTCTTTGACCAGGTCGGCGATGCGGATGTTTTCGGCCTGGCCGTCGTAGTTGAGGAGGACGCGGTGCTGCAGGACTTCTTCAGAGTAATGCCGCAAGTCTTCGAAGGCGACGTGCGCTCGTCCTTCGGAGAGGGCTCGCACTCGGGCCGCGCGAATCAAAGCCTGGGCCGCCCGCGGGCTGGCTCCCCAGCGGACGTAGCGCTTGACCGTTTCGGTCGCAAACTCGGAGGTGGGGTGCGTCGCCAGCACGAGCCGCACGGCGAAGTCGCGCAAGGGATCGGCCACGACAACCTTGTCGAGCACGCTGCGGAGCTCGAGGATCCGCGGGCCGGTGAGGATCTTCTGCAACTCAGCCCCTTTCTTCAGGATCGTCCGGCTGACGACCTCGTTCATCTCGGCCCGTGAAAGGAACGGGACTTCGACCTTGAACATGAAGCGATCGAGCTGCGCCTCGGGGAGTGGGTAGGTTCCTTCCTGCTCAATCGGGTTCTGCGTGGCCAGGACGAAGAAAGGCTGGACGAGGTGGTAGACCGTGCCCCCCGTGGTCACCGAGCCTTCCTGCATCGTTTCGAGCAGGGCCGACTGCGTTTTGGGAGAAGCGCGGTTGATCTCGTCGGCCAGCAGCAACTGGGTGAAGATCGGGCCGCGCCGGAATTCGAAGCGGTATCGGCCCGTCTCGTCACTGGTCATGATGTTCGTGCCGATGATGTCGGCCGGCATCAGATCGGGGGTGAACTGAATCCGCCGGAACTCGAGATCGAGAACCCGTGAAAGGGCCTTCACCAGCTCGGTCTTTCCCAACCCGGGAACCCCTTCGAGCAGGACGTTGCCGCCGCAGAAGATCGCCGTCAGCGCCGCTTCGACGACGCGCGCCTGGCCGACGATCACTTTGCCCACGGCTTCGCGGGCGTTGGCGAATTCCTGCTTGAACTGGTCGGCTTCGGCCTGCAGCATGGTCGGATCGATCGTCATCGGAATCGTGCTCATCATTCGGTCTCGCTAGGATAGGATTTCGCTTACGTTGTGGAATTGTCGGCGCGGCCAGGATTCAGGATTCAGGATTCAGGATTCAGGATTCAGGATT
>JAGVKR010000676.1 GCA_020050375.1 Planctomycetales bacterium | reverse complement strand
ATCGAAACCTTGTTGAACGACCCGGAGGCGAGGTTGACCTGCTGCTGCGACGGGGCCGCCTGCCCCGGCGACTCCAGCGTGACGGCGAGGACAACAGAAATTCCGGCGATCTGAATTCGCAGGGCGAGCATCGAACGACTCCCGAGGGTGAATATCACAGTCCGTCCACGGTGAGTGTACACTGGCGACAGTCCACCTTGCATCTGACCGCGGGCGCGAAGCGGGCGGCTGCGCCTTCCGGCTAAACAGGGAGTAAGCGGTCTCACCTATCCACCCAGTCACCTGCCAACCTAACTCCTGCCCTCCATGAATCTCGACCTCCATCTCGACTATCAATTGGCGCTCGAACCAGGGCTCGATCCATTCGGCATTGGCGTGATCGGCGCGGGGTTCATTGTTCGCGATTGCCACCTCGTCGCCTATCAGCAAGCCGGCTTTCGCGTCGTCGGAATTGCCTCGCGGACGCGCGCGCGGGCCGAAGAGGTGGCCGCGTTACGCGGGATCCCGCGCGTCTATCGCGACTATCACGAGCTGCTCGATGACCGCGAGGTGCAGATTGTGGACATTGGAGTTCCGCCGCAGAATCAGCCGGCGATCATCCGCGATGTCGTTCGGCATGCCGATCACGTCCGCGGGATTCTCGCGCAGAAACCTCTCGCGATGAGCTATGCCGAAGCCCGCGCGATCGTCGAGTTGTGCGAACAGGCGGGGGTGGTCCTGGCGGTGAATCAGAACATGCGGCACGACCAGTCGGTTCGGGCTGCCAAAGACCTGCTCGACAGGAACTTGCTGGGGGAACCAGTGCTGGCGACGATCGACATGCGGGCCATTCCCCACTGGATGCCCTGGAGCCAATCGCTGCCGTCGCTGTCGACGTACATCATGTCGATCCATCATCTGGATTGCTTTCGCTACTGGCTTGGCGACCCGGTGCGCGTGCTGGCCAGCACTCGTCCTGACCCGCGAACGACATTTGCTCATTCAGACGGGATCAATCTCTACATTCTCGAGTACGAGTCGGGTTGCCGCGCTTCGAGCTGGGATGATGTTTGGACGGGACCGGTCCGTGAAGGGAGCCAGGGAGACATCGGCATCCGCTGGCGCATTGAAGGAACAGAGGGATTGGCCCGCGGGACGATCGGTTGGCCGAGCTATCCCGCCCATACCCCGAGCACGCTCGACTTCACGACGAAGCGCCGTGGTGACTACTGGTTCCAGCCCCGATGGAGCGAGGCGTGGTTTCCGGAAGCGTTCCGCGGAACGATGGGGGAGCTGCTCCTGGCGCTCAAGCACAACCGGCCGCCGGCCAACAACGGCCGCGACAATTTGGGAACAATGGCGCTGGTCGAAGCGGTCTTCCGCGGCGCTCGCGAGCACAGGGTGCTTGAACTGCGGGAAATTCACGGTCGATAGGAGAAGTCGTGCGGGTTAATTCGCAAGACATTCGCGCCTTCTAACCCGCTGTTGGATGAAGGGTTACGAAATTCGGCTTGCTGTAAACCTTTGTTTTTTGGTAGACCACGCCCCCCCACCGGCGCGGCGCGGTGCAGCCCCGGCGAGGATGGTGCGATCAACTAGCAGGATGGACTCCAACCGTGAATGGCTTCGCCCGCATCCTTCCGTTTCTGTGGCCCAGCCGCAAGAAACTGTTGCTCTCGTTTGTATTTGCCGCCCTCGTGGCCGTGCTGTGGGGGGGCAATCTGTCGATCGCGTTTCCTGTGGTGAAGGTGCTCGTGGAGGGCCAGAATGCCGGCGAGTACGTCGAGGAGCAGATCGAAGAATGCAACGCCGTCATTCAAAAGAGCCATAAGGAGCTGGAGGGCTACGAAGAGGAGTTAAACCAAACCAAAGATCAGGACGAGGAAATCTCGTACACGCGCAAGAAGGGCCGCGCGGAAGCGCGATTGACCAAGGCGCTGCAACGTCTGGCGGTCCTGCAATGGATCGACGTCCACCTGGTGCCCCACGTTCCAACGGATCGATTCAACAGCTTCACGCTGATCCTCGTGCTGCTCCTCGTAATGACACTTCTCAAGCTGGCGTGCATGTTCGCCGAAGAAGTGCTCGTGGGGAGCGTCGTCCAATTGACGGTGATGCGGATCCGCAAGGAATGCCTGCGGAAAGTGCTCGCTCTCGACCTGCAGACGTTGCGGCTCCAGGGAACCTCGGAGCTGATGTCGCGATTCACTTACGACATCGAAGCCCTCGGCTCGGGGCTGGCGCTCGTGGGAGGAAAACTGGTCCGCGAACCGCTCAAGGCGCTCGCCTGTCTGACGATGGCCTTCTGGGTCAACTGGCAGCTCACGCTGTTGTCGGTTCTGTGCGTTCCGCTCGCGGCCGTCGTCTTTCACCGGATCGGCCGCAAGCTCAAAAAGGCCAGCCAGAAGTCGATGGAGAGCGTCGCCCGAATCTATAAGGTACTGGAGGAAACGTTCGAGACAATCAAAGTGGTGATCGCCTTCGACGGCAGCCTGCGGCACCGCCAGCTCCATCACCGTGAGAGCAAGGTCTATTATCACAAGTCGATGAAGATCGTGATGGCCGACGCGCTGACCAATCCCGCCACCGAAGTTCTCGGCATGTCGGCGGTTGTGATCGCCATGCTTCCGGGGGCGTATCTCGTGCTCCGTGAAACCACGACGATCTGGGGAATCCAATTGGCGCCCGCGCCAATGGAATTCGCCGAGCTGTCGATGATGTACGCGCTCCTGGCGGGGGTGCTCGACCCGATCCGCAAGCTGTCGAGCGTTTTCAGCAAGCTGAAACGAGCTTCCGCCGCCGCCGATCGCGTGTTCGAGCTGATTGACATGAAATCGCTGGTCCGCGAGCCAGCT
>JAGVKR010000004.1 GCA_020050375.1 Planctomycetales bacterium | reverse complement strand
ATTGTTCCCGCCATGAGACACCTCCCTTCCATGGATCACGGCGGGTCGTCTTCTATCAGAATTGTCCATTTGCGGAAATAAAACTTTTACGGTTTCTTACAACAGACGATAAGAACTGGCACATCCGGCACAATAGGATTTGGAACGGCGTTTGAAATGCTTCGGCTCGCGACCAGACTGATCGATGCAGTCACAAGCATTTTTGTGGCATTGGTTTGCGTTGCGCTCGTCGCGGCCCCAACACGGGCTTTCGAGGCGTTTCCGCTCTGCGCGACGGCGGACGAAGTCGACCCGCTGGAAGAAGATGGCGCTCCCGCGGAAGACCCGATCGACGAAGCGGGATCGGTCCCCACTCGCGTCCGGACGCGTTCCGACCTTCGCAGCTATTCTGGTGCCATTGGCGCCGACGTCATTCGTATCAGTTCATCGCGTTGTCGCCCTCGGACCCCGACCGTTGCCGACACGGCTGGCGCCTTGCTCGGCCGAAACGGTTGTGGGGCCATCCTTCGTTGTTGATCGCGATCCGCGCCAACACAAGCCTCTCGTCGCATGGTTCGCGGGAGCCCCTTGGCACGGGCTCGCCGGTTTAGTCTGCGACGCAGCGACTTCGGCTTGTTGACGCATTTCTTCGCTCGCCGGTGCGGCATGCCTGTTGCGCCGGTTCTCGCCGATCACTCTGATTCGAAGAATTCCGGGAGCGCTCCCATGAAATCACATTCAGCAACCATCAAGGCTTCAACACGTCCACCGGCCGATCGGGCCACACGCTGGTCCTCGAAGCAGTTTGTTGCGGCAATCACACCGCCGGCATCAGTTGGTAAGACCGGTAACGTTTCCACTTCCGAACAAGACCGAAAGCAGGAGCCTGCTGAATTGTCGGGCCTGGACGCGCTGTTGCTGGACCTGCCTTAGTTTGCGCTGGCATCGCGTGAAACGGTCACACATTTCGTGTCTGGGGCGCGGCGAGTCTCATTCGCACCACAACGAATAGAGCTGCGCAGGAAGCAGCACGCGCAGGATACCGGCATCGTTCTCGCGGCGGCAGGATTTCGAGACGCGATTCGACACCAACTGCCTTGCGGACGCTGACCGAGCACCTCATCGTTTCAACAGCTCGTCCAGCGGAAACCGCTCGAACACCAGATGCGACTGGCTCCCCTCGTAGACGATGCCGACGTGCCGGGCGTCGACGCGAGTCAAACTCGGGTAACCCGCCCCGCGCCCCTCGTCGAGCAACACATGATGAGTTTGCGGCCAGGTGCGGCCGTCGTCAAAACTAACCTGAAGCGTATGGTGCGTCCGCCCCTTTTGCGTGTGGGGGTTCGCAAAGAGCAGCACGTGCTTGTTTTCGCCCGCCTGTTCGTAGTCGAACCGCAGCAGGCTCCCATTGCAGTTCGGTTCGATCAGCGTGTTGCGATTCGTTTCGTGAGGCAGCCAGGTTTGGCCAAGGTCGTGCGTGACGAACACCGCGCGGAAGCGCTCGTGGTCGTTGCGGATGTTCAGCATGATCGAACCGTCGCCGAGCTGCGCGGCCTGGCATTCGTTTCCGCCGCTGAAGGCGGGCTTGCCGACAGTCCAGGTCGCTCCGTGGTCGCGGCTGATCATGATGGTCGCAAATGTCGCAAGCTTGCTTTGGCCGTCGCGCCCCTGGACGGGCATCACCAGCGTTCCGTCAGGGAGATTGATCCCTTGCTGCGGAGCGGGGGCAAAGAGCCACCATCCCTCCTGTTTGAGCGTGCGCGTCAGGTTCTCGGGCTTCGTCCACGTTCGACCGTCGTCTTGCGAACGAACCATCATGAACTGGGCGGTTTTGCCGATCTCGAAACCGGGTTCAGAGCCGTCGCCCACCCATTGGTGTTTGCCCGGCTTGCCATTCATCCAGAGGGCGAAGCAGAAGATTTCGCCCGTCTTCTGATCGACGATGATCCCCGGATCGCTGCACCCGTTTTGCTCCTGCGGGAGACCGCCGTATTCCCCCATATCCATGATGACACGGACCGGCTTCCAGGTTTGTCCGCCATCGGTGCTGCGGCTGAGGCCGATGTCGATGTCTTCCTGCAAGTCGCGTCCCATCCGTCGCCGCATGTCGTAAACGCAGAGCAACGTCCCTTTGGGGGTCGTGGCGAGCGCGGGAATGCGATAGGTGTGAACGCCCTCGTCCTGATGCTTACGAACGGCCACGCCGATCCGATGTTGCACATCAGGCGAACCCGCGCTCGGAGCGAGCTTGCCCGCCGTCGTCTCGACGACCGTACACGAGGCAGCGACCCGATGCGACAGGTTGGCCATCGGCTTCAATCGGCACGACAGCCAGAACACGTTTTTTCCGGCGCGAAGTGCTTGCTCACCGCGAAACGTGATCGTTGCCGCCGGCTTGACCGGTTCACCGAACAGCGTTGCCGGCGCGAAGTCGGTTTTTTCGCCGGTCGAATACAGAATGAACGAATCGAGATCGCCCAGGTCGTCCGTTCCTTCGAGCTTGAATGTGACGGTGTTCACGCGCACGTCTTTCGGGTCGGCGGCTTCGACAACCACGCGCAGCAGCGGCCCCTGTTCATTGCGTATCAGCAGGGGATGAACCGGACTTGCCGTGGACGCAGAGAGTCCTTGAACTGCATCCGCTCCGCAAACATCGTCCGTGATGAAGGTCGAAACCCAGCCGGCCAGGCAGAGCAATGCCAGGTAGATTCCGGCGCTGTGCTTTCTATCGTGGATCACGGGATCTCCTGCCGTATCGTCGCCTTTCGCTCCGCGAAAGGACGCGATCTTTCGCGGAGCGAAAGACGACTCTGATGGATTCACCGCTCGTCATTCTGCTTTCAATCGAAAACTGTCCATGACGATCGACTGGTCGGTCTTCCCCGAATCCGTCGAGCGGAGATGGACGTTGCGTAGATCAAGCCCCGTCATGTCGTAGCCCGGGTGGCCTGCCGGCGGCCACGACAGTCGGTGCTGGACCTCTTTGGGGGCCAACGATCGTCCCTCGATCGGCCCGGTCGCTTGCGTGAAGCTCACCATCAGATTCCCGTCGGGCATCGTCCACGCGCCGACCCAACTGGTGAAGCCGGGAGTCTGCGGAGAGTGATAGATCGTCTGGCGCTGGTGCTCGACCGCGGAGTATTTGTCGGCGCGGGCCGAAGGGATGAGAGCCAACAGCGCGAAAGCCGGCAGCACCAACCGCATCAACGACATTAATCGCATGAACATCTCCTGTGGGAGAGGTTGTTGGGTTTTTGCAGGTGCCCGATCGTACAGCGCCGAAACCCGCGCCAACAGTCTGAACCAGCACGCTACCGAATGTGGGGATAGAGCCACTGGAGCCGATCGGGCGAGAAGCCGGCTTGTGCCAGTCCAGTGAGGAACCAGTTGCGGGCGGTCTGGCGGACCACTCCCTGCTGTTGCCAGCGGCGAGCGGAGACGTGCAACGGAGTGTCGAGCAGGACGAAGCGTCCCTCGTGTCGCAGGCTCTTCATAAAAAACAGGTCTTCCATGAGCGCGAGCGGAGGAAAGCCGCCAAGTCGATCGAACACGGATCGCCGGACAAAAATTCCCTGGTCGCCGTAGGCCAGCTTCCATAGTCGGACGCGGAGTGCGTTCCCCCATTCGAGGAAGCGATACTTTCTTCCTTCCGCATTGATCGCCTGCTGAAAGCATCCGCCGACGCAGCGCTCGTCGCTGAGTGCCGCCGCCACGGCGTCGAGACTGCCCGGCTCGAGCCAGCAGTCGGCATGAAGGAAGAGCAGCACATCGCCCCGGCTCGCGGCGGCCCCGGCAT
>JAGVKR010000256.1 GCA_020050375.1 Planctomycetales bacterium | reverse complement strand
CCGCCGACTCGAACGGCCCGACGACGGAGCCGGCCGGTAGTTCAGCCTTGGACCCGATGTGCGCATGCGGGCCGATGCGGCAGTTGGCGCCGATCACCGCCGGGCCGCTGATCGACGTGAACGGATAAATGATCGTTTCGACGCCGATCGTCGCCCTGAGGTCGATCGTGGTCTGCGACGGATCGACGATCGTCACCCCGTCGACCATCAGCTTCTCGAAGAAGCGCTTCTGCAAGGACTGATGGACTTCGGCCAGTTGGGCGCGGGTATTGACCCCCAGGGCCTCAATGATGTCGAGCCGTTTGCTGGCGAACACGCGATGCCCCGCGTCACGGAGGATCGCACAGCAATCGGTGAGGTAGTATTCCTTCTGCTTGTTGTTGGGCTGAATCCGGTCGAGCGCCTCGAACAACCGGCGGCTGTCAAAGACATAGCAGCCGACGTTGATCTCGCGGATCGCGGCCTCTGTGGGAGTTGCGTCTTTCTGCTCGACGATTTTGGCGAACTGCCCCTGGGCGTCGCGGACGATGCGCCCCAGCCCGAAATTGTTTTCGGTCTCGGCGGTCCCGATCACGCATGCGGCCTGATCGGTCCGAAAATCGTTCAGCAGGGCGGCGAACGATTCGGGGCGCATCAGAGGGGCGTCGCCCGTGAGGATCATCACGGCTCCATCGTGGTCCTTCAGGTTCTCGTGGCACATCATGACGGCATGGCCCGTTCCCTTCTGCTCGGACTGCAGCGCGAACTCGACTCCGGGCGAATTGGCCAGCGCCTGCTTCACCTTCCCGGCCTCGTGCCCGACGATCACGACGAGTCGCTGGACGCCGGCGGTCCGGGCTGCGTCGAGGACGTAATCGATCATCGGCCGCCCGCAGACTTCGTGCAGCACCTTGGGGAGGGCCGACTTCATCCGCGTGCTTTTTCCGGCAGCAAGAACGACGGCAACGGGAGGGGACATGGGGAGGGGGATGCCTCAGAGGACAGGGAGAAATTGTTGACGAGTTCGGAATGCGGAGTGCGGAATTCGGAATAGAGACTTTGCCGTGTTCACTCCGCACTCCGAATTCCGCACTCCGCATTCCGAATTCACTCAAATCCTTTGGCGGCGAGCCAGCGTTCGGCG
This sequence comes from Planctomycetales bacterium, assembly GCA_020050375.1. Taxonomy (GTDB): domain Bacteria; phylum Planctomycetota; class Planctomycetia; order Planctomycetales; family Planctomycetaceae; genus SIAF01. Next base: position 1,461 of record JAGVKR010000256.1, on the reverse strand, counting down.
TCGAGGGCGGCCATGCAGCCGGAGCCGGCGGCGGTGATCGCCTGGCGGTAGTAGTCGTCGGCGACGTCTCCCGCGGCGAAGACTCCTTCAACGCTGGTGTATGTCCGTTGAGGGGTCGTCCAGGCGATGTATCCCTTTTCGTTGAGTTTCAGTTGCCCCTTGAGAAAGTCGGTGTTCGGCGTGTGGCCGATCGCTGCGAAATATCCGCTGACATCGAGCTCTTCCTGATGGTGCGGGTCGATCGCGCTTTTCAGTCGGACCCCCGTGACGCCGGCTTTTTCGTTCCCCAGCACCTCATCGACGATCGTGTTCCACTTGGGCTCGATCTTGGGATTCTTGAGGGCCCGGTCGGCCATGATCTTGCTGGCTCGGAACTTGTCGCGGCGGTGCACGATGTAGACTTTGCTCGCGAACTTCGTGAGGTAGCCCGCCTCTTCCATCGCGCTGTCGCCTCCCCCGACGACAACCAGTGGCTTGTTGCGAAACCGCGGCAAGGCTCCGTCGCAAACGGCGCATGCCGAGACTCCCGCGTTCTTGAATTGCTCTTCCGAGTCCAGTCCCAGGTAGTTTGCACGGGCTCCCGTGGCGACGATGACGGCGAGGGCTTCGATCGTTTTGCCTTCGAGCGTCGTGAGGCGAAACGGATGCTTCGAAAAATCGACGTCGATGACGTCGTCGGTGACGATCCGCGTGCCGAAGTTGACTGCCTGCTGCCGCATCAGCTCCATCAGCTCGGGACCACTGACACCGTGGCCGCTGTGATCGGCCATGTATTGCTTCCGTTCCGGAGCAATCGCGCCCGCGAGATACGCGCCCAGATTCGCAATCGGAAAGCCGGGATAATTCTCGACCTCGGTGGTCAGCGCCAATTGACCGAGCGGAAGCGTTCCCTTGAGGCGATTGTCTTCGGTGATCGCCCCCTCGATGACGAGCGGGTCCAGGCTGGCGCGGGCCGTGTAGATGGCCGCGGCCCATCCCGCCGGCCCCGACCCGATAATGACGACGTGTTCAGCCACAGATTGCTCTCCCTGACGGTAGGCTTGAGGAGTGGGACTTGAGGCCCGAGGCTTGAACGATGTCCTCGAGTCTCACGCCTCGGGCCTCAGGTCTCCTGACAACATAGGGGAATCATCGGGAATCGCCCCCGAAAATCAAGGGAGTGCTGGAAGAGGAAAAGGAAGACAGAGAGACAGGAAGCGTTGGGGAAATTCCGGGTTTGAAATTCAAATGGCCAATGAAAGCCAATAATCGAAACTATGAAAGGGTGTTTGTCGCGCCCCACCGGGGTAGTATGCTCGAATTCGCTGCCCTTTCGAGAATTCTTGCCATGAAATGATCCCGATTTCGGCTTGATGCGACATAACAACATTGACGCCTGGGACTGCCGAGTGGAATTTAACTTCCCACATCAGAACTGTCCGGTTATTAGTCGAATAGGCTCAATTGGCTATGACACGCGTT
>JAGVKR010000353.1 GCA_020050375.1 Planctomycetales bacterium | reverse complement strand
GGCCCCGTTTTCGCCCACGGGGCCACGCTCGCGGATTGTGCCGGCCGACAGCCGATTCGGATCGATTCAACGGATTGCCTTTGACGCAGCCGACGGATTGGCCGCTTTGACCCCGGCACCCACCAGTCGTCTCTGGCAACACGTGTTACACAACTCGGCTCTCAACTCGACGAATCCCCGTCTTGACCCTCAATGCACGCCGGGATAGCATCCGCCCGATTTGACTTTCCCGCTTGTCGCATGGAGGCCCGAAAATGATTCGGCGGATTCTTGGCTACGGCTTTTTGGCGGTCGTTGGTGTGGGGGTGATCTCGGTCGCCGGGCAGCTTCGGCGGCCCCAGCCACAGATGGTGGCGACTGCCGCACCGCAGGTCTTCCGCGGCGACACGGCGTGTTGCGCCAGTGCCCAATGTGCCGCAGGGCAATGTGCCAGTGCGCAGTGCGCCAGCGCGACAGGGACGTGCGCATCGTCCTGCTGTGCCGCCGAACAAACCGAAACGGCCGTCGCTCTCGCGACGGACGAACCGGACTGTCCGGTCTATGCGCTTCAGGCGATCAACGTGACGAACGGCACCGAAGAGGGGAGTGTCATCCGACTCAGCGGGATTGCCAATCTGACCGATTTGCCGCAACAGCCTTGTGGCCTGACGCCCGTCGAAGACGACTCGATCGAGCAGCCACTGCAATCGGTGCGCAACCTGCTGGCGACGAAAGACGCCCTGTCGCCGTCCGAAGAACAGATCAAGGCAGCGATCGACAGTTATTTTCTGACGACCAAGTCCGAAGCAGCCGTTCAGATCCTGTTGAGGATCGTTTCTGACGCGCCGGAGAGCCCGCAGGCGGCAAAAGCGCGCGCGGCGATCGCCGTGCTGAAAGGGGGCGATGCGACGCCATCGGCGTGCCAGGGGGCTAGGGCATGCGAAGCGGCACAACCGGAAGCCGAACAGAGCCGCCTGAAGGCGTTGGAAGAATCCATTGTTCATGGTCCGCCGTCCAACCAGGCGGAGGGTGAGGCGCTCCGAACTCCCAATGTCAAAGGGAAATACAAGAACCTGCTCCGCGTCGTTTCGGCGCCGGGTGACGTCGGGCCATACGGACAATTCCACGACTTCGGCTTTTGGAACGGGACGTCGTACCTGGGGCACGACAAGCTGCCGCAGGGATACTGGGTTTATGTCGCCCCGACCTGGTACCTCTGGGGTGACGAGCAGAAGCCGGAATGAAACTCGATCGAGACCGGACACAAACGCCCGGCCGGATCCTGAGATCCCGCCGGGCGTTTCGTTTTTCACACGTTGATCGCGACGAAACGCCGGCGATGGACCTGAGGCTTGGGGCTTGGGGCTTGGGGCTTGGGGCTTGGGGCTTGAGACTTGAGGTACGGGGCTTGACGATTTTTGCTCCCTTCCCGCGACGCAACGTGGATGTTGCGTGTCGAAATCGGCAGACTGCGCGACCCGGCCGGCTCATCCCATTTCCGATGCTGCCGGGCTACGGCCCGTTTCCAGAAACGAGTGAAGCGTCGTCTCTACATTGTACCCGACCGCCGATCTCGGCCGGTCGTCCGAGTGCGCGAATCTGGAAACGTGGAGCGGAATTTTCGAGTTCGTGAACTGATGGGGACCGTGCGACCGGTGTGTTGACGCACCAAGTCCAGAGACACGCGAACGGCCGACTCCCGGTCGCTGGCCATTGGTATCGATACATTGAGAAATCACGCAGCAAACGAGACTTCTTTCTCCCTTCTCCCCTCGCGGGAGAAGGGTCGGGGATGAGGGGGCGAACGTCAATTGACGTACGAATTCACCCCCTCCCCGACTCGACTGACTTCGGTGAGCTCAGTCGAACCGAGCTCGTCGCAAGCCAACCCTTCCCGCGCGCCGGGTCTCGATCCTCGATCTTCTGGCCCCCCTGCGGACCGACACGGTCCGGCGCTGTGCGCTTGATGCGCGCACGCGAGCGTGATACGGTGCTGCATGGAAAGGCGGGCCGATGCCACCTCTTGCTGCGCTCCCGATTGCCGACACACCGGTCGCGATCCTCGACTTCGAGACGACCGGGTTGCACCCCGGTTCCGACCGCGTCGTCGAAGTCGCCGTCGTCCGCGTCGATCCCGGCTGCGCGCCGCGGCTTGTCCTCGATACGCTCGTCAATCCGCGCCGGCCGATGGCCTGCACGGAGGTTCACGGCATCAGCGATGCCGACGTGGCTGACGCGCCAGAGTATCAGCGTGTCTGCCACGACCGCGCGTTGCACACGTTTGGCGACCTCGCGCAACTCCGCAGCTACAAATTCTGCGAGAGCTTCGACTGGGAGCCGCTGCTCTTCAAATCGAACGAAACTCGCCCGCGACTGAAGTCACGGCGGGCAGGCTCAACGGCGGAAAAGGGAGGGGCGAGAATTCCGCCCGAGGCTCTTTCGGCTTCGTCGCCCTCGCGCCAACCACAAGAGCGCCGCGCCCCACTCCCCGGCTGGCGCACAACAACTCCCCCCCTTAGCAAGGGGGGGCCAGGGGGGGTCGCTTCGCCCGGTGATCGCGTCCCAACCCCGCACGATCGGCCACCGAGCCAGCCAACTCCGCACTCCGAACTCCCCACTCCCCGTTCCGCCTACGCCCTCCGCCAATACTGGGAAGCCCTGAAG
>JAGVKR010000574.1 GCA_020050375.1 Planctomycetales bacterium | reverse complement strand
GGCTCGGTTTTCGACTTTGACGCGACGTTCCGCAACTCGGGCAAATCGGCCAGCGTCACGATCAGCGGCACGTCGTGGCGGAGGGCGGGGCGTAACGGGGAACCTTCGGCAGCGGTCGCTCGCAACCGATGTTGCAAGAGCGTCTTCCCCTCCTTGTCGACCAGCCGAATGAGCACCTCTCCCTGCAATCGCCCGGTGCGGAAGCAGCCTTCGATCGTCCGGGATTCGCCGGCCGGAATGTCGATCAGTGCGCCCGGAACCGCCGCCGGATTGCCGTCGGAATCCGGCGCTTCGACAACCAGAGCGACCGATTGCGGCGACGAACACCGAACCCTCAGTCGAACGGCCGTCCATTCGGCCACCTTATAATGGCCGTCGAATCCGATCTCGACCCGTTCGATCGCGAGCGGTCCGGCATCCGGCGCGGCGGCAATTTCCTGTGCTGCGGCCGGTGCGGAAAATATTCCGGTGAACAGAAACCACAGCCCCGCCAAAAGCCAACCCAATCCGCAGAGACGGGGCGGGTTTGCGGCAGGAGATTCGGCAGAGTTCAAGGGAGCGCCGGGAAGAGAGGCCATCAGAAAAGGAGTCGGGAAAAGACCGCGGGAAAACTCCTTTGTACCGGATCGGGCAGCGGGTGACAATCCGCCCTCGCCCGTCCGTGTTGGGCATTTGTCAGGGCCGTGCCCCCCACTCAATCGCCGGCCGGGCGGAAAACAGGCCCCCCGACTTGGTACGGAGATTTCAGGGCGAGTGTTGGAGGGAAGCCATTCCTTACGATCAGCACCAGGCGGCAATCACGGCTTTTCGCTCAGGTCACAGCGGCAGACCAACTCCCCGCAGCCGGGGCAACCCCGGCCGTATTTGTCGAGCACCGCCTGTTGCAGGTCGACCCCCGCCACATTGGCAATCGTCGCCAGCCAGGCGAGGACATCGGCAAACTCGCGGGCCAGTTCCTGCGGCGTTCCTTCCCGCAGGGCCGCCGCCAGTTCGCCCACCTCTTCCATCAACCACATGAACGTTCCGTCCACGCCGCGGGCTTCGTCTTTCGACGAGTACATCGTGCGGATCAGCGACTGCAGATCGGCGAGCGAGAAGGATCGAGCGTCGGAGGCCTTGGGTTCTGTTTTCACCGTTTCACTTCAATTCGTCGAGCAGTTTTTTTGCCGGGGAAAAGTCGGGTTTGCGCTTCAGCAGTTCATCAAGCCGTTCGCGAGCCGCTGCCTTGCGGTCCGCGGCGACTTCAGCCCGGGCCGCGCTCACGATTAACTCTGCATCATCGGGCTTGAGTTCCACCGCAACGCTCCATTCGTCGGCTGCCCGATCGTGGCGTCCAAGGCCGGCGTAACCTTCGGCCAGGAGGCGATGCGTGTCGACATCGAGAACGTCGACGTACAGCGATAGTTTGGCGTAACGGACCGCATCGGTGAAGTTCTTCTCGCTCAAGGAGATCTGGGCGAGCTTGCGCGGGACGGCCGCATCGTCGGCGTCGGTCACGACCAGTTTTTCGAGCACCGGCCGCAAGCGGTCGAGCTGCTTCCCCTTGAGCAGCGCGGTCGCCAGCCCTTTGAGCCAGGCGAGGTGATCGGGGTCGCGGACCAATCCCAGCTCGTAGAGGGCCGCCGCCTCGGCGTATTGATCCTGCTTGAGCTTGAGCTCGGCCAGAAGCTCCAGGACCTGCGAGTTCGGATGTTCTCGATCGAGGGCCGGCTCGAGGCGCGAAACGGCGGACCGCAAATCTTCGCTGCGGAGATCGAGCTGCGCCATGACGACCGCCGCCAGCGGCTCGGCTTTGTTTTTCTCCAAAGTCGTTTCAGCCAGTTTGCGCGCCTCTTTGCGACGATTGATCTTGAGCAACTCGAAGGCATATCGCGCCGCCGCGCGGGTCGCATCGGGATTGGCCACATGGGCCTTCTCGGCTTCGGCCAGCGTGATCGGCGGCTCGGGCTGAGTCCCGCGTAGCCCAGTCACGATCCCTTCGAGATAGGCGCGATATCCCTTTTCGAACGTCGGCTTGTCGACGCCGCAAATCTGCTCGATCGCCCGCTCGGTCGAAAGATTTCGGCGGTACGCCGCCAGCAGACGAGCGGTCGTTTCCGGTCCGAATTTCTCCGTCATGTACTGTGCGTACAAAAGGCTCTGGCAATACGCCATGCTCCAGTCGTCCGGCGTTTTGGGACGGATGAACCCCAGATTGATGTTGTCGAGGTTCATCAGATTGCCGGCGGGAACCCGTTCGAGCAACAGCCGGTTCCACTGTTCAGGCCGGGGATACCCTTCGCTCGTCACGGCGAGCGCCTCGGTGTACCAGTGCGGAATGTTGAACTGTGTTTGCTGAAGTGTCAGGATGTGGACAAACTCGTGCTTCAGCACGCGCGCCCAGTTGTATGGTTTCTCGGTCGCCGTCGGCGAGGCGAGGGCCACGATCATCCCCGTCGAGGCGCCGATCGTTTGGACCCACGGCAACCCGACCATCCGTGCGCTGAACCACTGGTGCGCCGACAGCCCTTTGGACTTGTTGAAGATTTCGAACTGCGTCCGCGTCGGCGGCTCGAAATCGAATTGCCGGACCAGCGCCGGATATTCTTCCTCCAGATACTCGGCCATGCACCGCCCGAGGATGCGGTCGGCCTGACCGTCGACGCGGATGACGAAATGCTCGGTGGTGATCGACTCGTAACCGCCGAGCACCTTGAGCACCTTGCGCATGTTGCTGACGCGGACATGGTACGGGTCGGCCTCGAACGCCTGATCGAGAATTTTCGTCGCCTCGTCGTTTCGGCCGATTCGCATGTAGAGCAGGCCGAGATCGGTCTTCGGGCCGGCCAGTTGCGGCATCGAAGCGACCGCCTGCCGGTAACAGCGCTCGGCCAGTTCGAATTTTTTTCGGGCTTCGAGGCGCTCGCCCAGTGTTCCCAAAAACACGCCGGGGTGGGGGTTGCGCTTCGCCAAGTCGAGCACCACTTTTCCGAACCGCGACGGCTGGTCGATTGTCGCCTCGGCAATGCTGTCGAGATTGCCGAACAGCTCGTCGAGCTCCGCTGCC
>JAGVKR010000467.1 GCA_020050375.1 Planctomycetales bacterium | reverse complement strand
GCTGGCCGCCGCCGTCGGTGAAACCAGCCGATTGCCCGAGGCGCGAAACGGAGATCGTGCTGAATTCGAAGCGGGCTGGGGTGTGGAAATGCAGCCGGCCGGGGAACGCCTGGACGCGACTTCGGCGCTTTTATTCGACGAGCGCGAGTTACGTGGCGACGGCGCATCGACGGCGGCGTTGCCCGCCGGGGGACTGTATCTGACCGAAGTGGAATTGTCGGACCTGCATTCGACGCGCGACTTCATCCGCTTGCTGCGATCCAAATCCGTCGACGTCGGAAAAATCAAAGCGTCGGTGACCTACGAATACGAGCTCGAATCGTTGCAGATCGAGATGGTCAAGCTGCAACGCTGGGTTCAGGAGCAGGGGCGGCGCATTGCGATTCTGTTCGAGGGGCGCGATGCAGCCGGCAAAGGCGGGACGATTCGCCGTTTCATCGAGCACATGAATCCACGGGCGATGCGCGTCGTCGCCCTTCCGGCTCCCTCGGCCGAAGAACAGGGTCAGTGGTATTTTCAGCGGTACATGCGGCAGTTGCCCAACCGGGGCGAGATCGTATTTTTCGACCGCAGTTGGTACAACCGCGCGGTCGTCGAACCGGTCAACGGGTTCTGCACGCGCGAGCAGTACGACCGCTTCATGCAGCAGGTTCCTGAGTTCGAGCACATGCTCGTGGAGGACGGGGTGACGCTGGTGAAGTTCTGGTTTTCGATCTCGCGCGACGTGCAGATCGCCCGTTTCGAGTCGCGCAGCCGAAACCCGCTCAAGCAGTGGAAGCTGAGTCCCCTCGACGGCAAGGCCCAGGACTTGTGGGATGCCTACACGCAGTACAAAGAGCAGATGTTCAGTCGGACGCACACCAGCTACAGTCCGTGGACAGTCGTCAGGGCCAATAACAAGCGTCGCGCCCGGCTGGAAAGCATGCGCTATCTGCTGTCGTTGTTGGATTACGACGGCCGGAACAAGGCCCGTGTGAGCCTGATTCCCGATCCGAATACAGTGACACGCTTCCATCGCGGCGCGGTGAAAATCGATTGATTGCCGGATACGCCGGATCGGCGCCGGTTCACTCGATCGGTCGTCTCATTCAAGGTTTGGTCCAGGAGGGAACAGCGCCATGAAACGGAAGTCGATCTGTCAGGCAACCTGCGGCGGACTGGCGGTGCTGGTTCTCGTGCTCGCTTCGATCGGGCCGGCCGAGGGTTGCACCCGCGCCGTTTATCTCGGCCTCAAAGGAACGATCATCACCGCAAGGTCGATGGACTGGGCGGAGGACATCCGGTCGAACCTGTGGGCCTTTCCTCGCGGAATGAAGCGCGACGGAGCGGCCGGACCGAATTCGATCAAGTGGGCGTCGAAGTACGGCAGCGTCATCACGTCGGGCTACGACGTCGGCACCGCCGACGGCATGAATGAGCTTGGGCTGGTGGTTAACCTGCTGTATCTCGCCGAAGCCGATTACGGCGTGCCGAATGGGAAGCTTCCGTTGCTTTCGATCGGAGCTTGGGCGCAATACGTCCTCGACAACTACGCCACTGTGGCCGAGACGGTGAAGGCCATCCAGAAGGAGCCGTTTGTCTTGATCGCCCCGACGCTCCCCAACGGTGCGGCGGCGAGCCTGCATCTGGCCATCTCGGACTCATCGGGCGATTCGGCGATTTTCGAGCATATCGGCGGGAAGCTGGTCGTGCATCATGGCCGAAACTTCCAGGTCATGACCAATTCTCCGGCGTTTGACGAGCAATTGGCGCTCAATAAATACTGGGAACAAATCGGCGGGCTGACGATGTTGCCTGGTACGAATCGGGCCGCAGACCGATTCGTCCGCACGTCGTTCTACATCAAGGCGATCCCGCAGACGGCAGATATGAAGGAAGCCCTGGCCAGCGTGGTCGGGGTGCTCCGAGGCGTCTCGGTGCCATTGGGGATTACAACGCCCGGTCAGCCAAATATCTCGTCGACCCGCTGGCGGACGTTCGCCGATCATAAGAACAAGATCTACTACTTCGATTCAGCGACCAGCCCCATGGTGTTCTGGGTGCCGCTCGATAAGCTCGATCTGAAAGTCGGCGCCCCGCCGAGGAAACTAACGCTGATTGGCGGAAAGACGTACTCGGGAAACGCGGCCAGCAGCTTCGAGCCCGCCAAGCCGTTCGAGTTTTTGTCGGCGGACGTCAAGAAGTGACCGGCGGGTGAGCCCGATCGGGCCGTCCTGCGAAGTTACGCACTTGAGACTTGCAGGGGCGCTTCACCTGGATGAAAGCGGCCGCACGGAGAATCGTCCGGTGGCTCAGGGAGCAGGGCACTGGCCCGCAAAACATTGCGCTGCGTGTTTGTGGTCGCCAGACTTCTCAAACGCTTTGCCCATCAGCCGCAGGATCACCGGGATCTCCGATTTTTCGGCATCCGCCAACAGTTGGCGACAGAGCCTCAGGCAATCGTCGGGGCGCTGGTCGTCAAGGGCGATCTCGGCCATCCGCATGCCGGCGTGCCGCGATCGGGAAGGTCGCGCATTTTTGAAAACCGCGGCGTAGTGCTTCGTTGCCTCGGCGTTTTTGCCGGTCGTATGGGCGAATTCGGCCAGCTCGTGTGAAATCTCGTGGGCGATCGGTTCCGAAATGCCCTGCCGCTTCGCCTGTTCGAAAGTTTCCGCCATTTGTTCGCTCAAACCGAGTCCGGCAAAGGCCCGTCCCACGAGCAGGACGCCCGAGGCAGGCAGGGCTGAACCCGATTGGATCCCCATGAGCGCCGAGACGAGCGCCTGCCCTTCTCGATGAGCCAGTTTGCGGTCGGCCAACGCCAGATAGCGCGCGTAAGTTCCCAAAAACGCGACCGTCGGACGAAATTCGGGCAGGTCCAGCAGAGCGTGGTGTTCCAGGAGCAAAGCACTGGCGGCGCGCCAGTTCTCAACAAGCAACAGGGCTGTGGCCAGGTCGATGACCGCGGCCGGACGTGTGTCGGTGCCGACGGCCATCGTCGCCGCCCGACGCAAAGGCGCAACGGCGCCTTCGAAATCTCCTTCATCCAGGTGGACACGTCCCACGAACAAATGCGAAAGAGGGACCAACGGATGAGCTGGCGCCGTATCGACCACCTGGAAGAACGACGTCCGGGCCTCTGCCAGCTCCCCCAGCGTGCGCCTCACGACCCCAAGATTGAAGTGGGCCTGGACGCAGTGCGCAGAACGCGGAAACTCTTTGGTGAACCGTTCGAACCACGACACGGCAGTCTCAAGTTCGTCCTCCGCAAACGAGAGATTCCCTAGTCCCAGATAGGCGATTCCCGCTTCCGGACTGCGGTTTCCTTCCCGGGCAGCCGCCAGGAGGATCAATTTGGCGATTTTCGCGCGCCGATCGGCGCAGTCTTCTGCACCGATCTCGCCGTAATTGCAGAGGTAAAGTTTTTCGTCGCGAAGCTCCCAGGAGATCAGGAGCGGCTCGGTCAGTGATGCGAGCAGAAGGGGCCACGGCAACCGGCCCGTTGAGATTTCCGTTGTCCTGCGATCGGCAGACGCCCGTGCGGCATCGGTCCAGACACACGTGGCATTTGCCGAGTCGGCAACGCGCCGGATGATTTCCGTCAGAGTCCCGCGTTGCGCCGTCACGGTCACGTCACAGTCCTGGATCGCCGGTCCGGTCGGCCAAACGTCCAGCGAACCGGGTACCCTGGCTTCGCTGGTCGGCTTCCGGGGGCCCCCGTTCGCTGCCGGCTCCGTCCATGTGAATTGAGACTCGGGACGCGAATCCAGTGCGGGGAGTGCGAGAGTCGATTCTCGTTTCGGTTCCGGGGCCTCTGTGCCCAGGGCATTCATGGCGAGAGTCAGCCCCAGTAAACGACTCAATTCCGGGATGACAGTGGTTCCAGTTGGCCCTTCAGGCGTCGACTGGAGGAGCAGTTCACACAGTGCCCGCTTCGATTCGTCGAGATTTCGCATCCGGAACCAAAGCCGCGCCCGCGCGAGCCGCGCCGCGGCCGAAATCTGGTCGTTCTCGCCGAGACCGGCGATTTCGCCATACTCGGCGATGGCCCGGTCCCACTCTCCCAGTCCGTCCCGGCAGAGCGCGACTTTGAACCGCAACGAGATCGGCAGATCGCCGGTGCGTCCCTCGGCCGAAGCCTCATATCGCGTCAGAGCGTGCTCGTACCATCCCCGCTTCAAAAAGTCGTCCGCTTGTGCCGTATCGGGAAGCGAGTGGTGCGCGCTTGTGATCGAGTGTTTCTCGGTCCCGGAATCGTGCGCGCTGAAAGCCGCCGGTTCGGCGGCATCACCCGACGTCGGTGCGGAACCGTTGCCGGTTCTCGAAAAGTACACGCCGGCGACGAGCCCCAATTGAAAAAGACAAACGACAGGCCAGGCAAATCGCCCTGCGTTTCCCATCTGACGCAATTTGCCGCGATGAGATTCTTTGCCGAGACCATCGATCGCCTCGGTTGCCAATGTCGGACCAGGGCCTTCGGCCTTCGCCGGAATTCTCGATTTAGTCGGCAACGTCATCCTGGTCATCCCCAACGGAAGATCCTGATTCTT
>JAGVKR010000518.1 GCA_020050375.1 Planctomycetales bacterium | reverse complement strand
GTCAGCAAGCTGATGCGGAACCAGGATCTGGTGCTGGCGGGCCGCAAATGCCGGGTCGTCTCGCAGTTTCGCAACACGCTGGGGCTCGCGGGACGACTCGCCGTGCGCTTGCAGCCCAATCACCCGACCGACGATCCTCGGGGAATCACCGCCTCGATACTCGACGGATTGTGCTACGGTTGCGGTGACGCGGTGATCGGCATCAATCCGGCAACCGACAACGTCGCCAATACCTGCGGGCTCTTGTCGCTGATCGACGAGCTGATTCGCACGTACGAAATCCCGACGCAGTCGTGCGTCCTCGCGCACGTCACGACGCAGATGGAAGCGATCCGCCGCGGCGCGCCGGTCGACCTCGTCTTCCAGTCGATCGCCGGAACGGAAGGCGCCAACGCCAGTTTCGGCGTGAATCTGTCGCTGCTGGCCGAGGCTCGAGCGATGGCGCTCGAACAGAAACGGGGCACCGTCGGGCAGAACGTGATGTACTTCGAGACAGGCCAGGGGTCATGCCTGTCGGCGGGCGCCCATCACGACGTCGACCAGCAAACCCTCGAAGCCCGCGCCTACGCCGTCGCCCGCAAGTTCGAGCCGCTGCTGGTCAACACCGTCGTCGGGTTCATCGGCCCCGAATACCTGTACGACGGCAAGCAGATCATCCGCGCCGGTCTCGAAGATCATTTCTGCGGCAAGCTGCTGGGAGTCCCGATGGGCTGCGACGTCTGCTACACGAATCATGCCGAGGCCGACCAGGACGACATGGACACGCTGCTGACGCTCCTGGGAGTGGCCGGCTGCAACTACATCATGGGCGTTCCCGGCGCCGACGACGTCATGCTCAATTACCAGTCGACATCGTTCCACGACAGCCACTATTTGCGGCAGACGCTCGGGCTTCGCCCCGCTCCCGAGTTTGAAGACTGGCTGCAAAAGGCCGGCGTCCTCAACCGCCAGAACCGTCTTGAAACGCTCACGCCGCGACACCGCCTGCTGGAGAAAGCGCCGCTCGCGTCGAGGCCCGGCTGAAGGCGTCTTTGCGTAAAGGGCAACAGCCGCGCAACCTCAATTTCGGATGACTCGACAGACGACGCCAGATTCGACGCGAAACCTGGGGGCCGAGACGAGCACGCCGTCGTCGGTTCAATCGTCCCGATTTGCGACGGACGAACGCGTGGTTATGCTCTGAATCTTCCCGCCGCTTTCGTAGGCGCCCCCGTCGCGAAACCGACACCAATGCAGCCGAACCACCATCACCGGCGAGGACTCGTCGTTGGAATCAAACGCGATTTGAACCAGCCGATAGGGCAATGGTTCGGCGTGCGAAAAGCCGATTCCGTTTGGCGAGATGTCCGTGAGGGAGATTGGAATGGCGGGAACGGGGATGTCGGCCGCCTGCTCGTCGAGCGGTGTCAGTCGTGCCTGACTGTCACTCCAGCATCGCGGCTCCGACCGCCTGTCGGAGACTTTGACAGACTCGAGCCAATCCGACGGCAGATCACTGAGCAAAGTGGGGAAATCTCCGAACACCGACAATCCCGCGTTGTCGGTCCTCGGCGATGCCGAGCCAGGTTCGCTGAATTGCAGAGGTGTCGTGAATGACATCAGGCACCGGAAATTGTGACTTTTTGGAAAAGCGTTCGGACGCATGCCCGTCGAATTCGCACCGTTTGGCGCGATCGGGCGGACTGCCCCTAAACCTAGACGGCATCACCGCAAATGGCTTGAATCAACGGCGACACTCAATCCGTACCTTACGCCGAATGCCTCGTCAAACTCGTTCCGCCGCGGTGGGGAACTACCCAGGGAGGAAGCCCCTCGGAAACGTGACCTGCGCTACGAGCGCCTGTCGCGGGAGATCTCCGATCAACCCGTTCCATCGTTAGCGTCGCTGCGGTCGGCACATTTGTCACGAACCAGCGTCAATAAAGCGGGGGTGGATGGGAATCGAACCCACCTGGCGTCTTTGCAGACGCCACGCCGGGTTTGAAGCCCGGGGCGGTCACCAGAGCCGCGTACACCCCCGAGAGGTTGATCATTTGCGATGAACAACCAACCTCTTGGAAAAGCGGAAAGCCGAGAGCCGAAAGCTGGGTTCAGGTGTCGATCATTTGCGATGGACGACCCAGCCGGGCACCTCCACCCGAATCGTGAACAGCGTTCTCCCGGCGGTGATGTACAGCGACCGCAAGTCGTCCCCGCCGAAGGTGATGTTGGTGAGCACGTCCTCGGGGATAGGGATCCGGCCGACGAGCTCGCCGGTCGGCCGGACGATGTAGATGCCCGGCGGCACTTCGTCGGTCTCGTGCGGGCCGCGGGGTCGATAGATCCCGGCGGCGATGTACAGGTTCCCCTGGCTGTCGACCGCCATTCCATCGCCGCCACGGCCGGGAGCGAAATCAAACACGAGACGCTGTCGACTGACGATCCCCGCCGGCGACAAATCGAAGCCCCAGATCCTGCGGTTCCCCCCGATGACGGGGCAACTGTCGACCACGTACAGCGTCCGCTCGTCGGGGCTGAGGGCGATGCCGTTCGGACGTTGAATGTCGGGCTGCGAAACGACCCTTGTGACGCGGCCGTCGGGATCGATGCGATAGACCGACTCGTGCGACATCTGCATCGTCGAGCGATCGTCGTAGCAGGGATCGGTGAAAAAGATCTGACCGTTCGTGCGCGCCGCAATGTCGTTGGGCGAATTGTACTGAACCCCCTCGAACCGGTTGGTGAGGACTTCCACCGCGCCGGTCGCGAGATCGGTGCGGGTCACGCGGCGGCGTCCCCCCGGCCCGAATTCGTTCCCCTCGCAGGTGAGCAACCGACCCTCACGGTCGAACAACAGTCCGTTCGACCGACCGCTGTCGGGCCGCCAGACCGTGGTCTTGCCGGTTCCGGGTTCGAACAGCAGGATGCGATTGTTCCAGATATCCGAGAAATAAACCCGTCCCTCGGCATCGGCGGCCGGACCTTCCAGAAACGCCACGGCCGTCGCCGGCGCGACACGGGCCTCGGCCGCGATGAACCGCGCCGGCAGAGGGGTCGCATGCAGGTTGGGCATTGTTTGAGCGCGAGCTCCAATGGAGCGTGAAAGAAGGTTCGCCGATCCGGAGGACGCAATTCAAAACATCTCGTCGTCGAGCAGGAGGTCGCTCTCGGTGACGATATGCAACCCTTTTTCTTCGAGCGTCTTCAGGGCCAGATCGACGTCTTCAACGTACAGCGCAATCGCCCCGCGCCCGCCGCGGTTGTAGAGCAGCGGATACGTGTACTGCACGTTGAGCTCTGCCTGGAGCAGCGCGAGGCAGATCTGGACGAACGGCTGCGGACCATCGGGAAGTTCGACCCCGATCAAATCGATCTCGGCGAACGCGAATTTCGACAACTGGAGGATCTCGCGACCCCGATCGGCGTCATTGACCATGATCCGCACGAAGGCGCAGTCGACCGAGTTGGCGATGCTGAGCGCGACGACTCGAATCGAATGACTTTCGAACAGCCGCAAGAGATCATGCAGACGTCCCACACGATTCTCGACGAACACGGCAAATTGCCGCAACCCGGGCCATGCTCGCGAGCGCGCCGTCTCGGTTTCGGTCGCCTGACCGCTCCCTGTTCCCTGAGCGCCACTTCCCTTTTTCTTACCAGCCACATCGACCTCCTCGAACGCCGTTCCCTGGCCCGCAACGCTGATCGGGCAGCCCTGTGACGAAACAAGTCTTTATGCTAAGACAATTTAAGAGACCCTCCCGATTGCGTCAATGAAAGTTATCGAACGAATGATCGAAACATTCTTATTCGACATGGGGAACGTGCTGATCCACTTTTCGCACGAGCGAATGTGCCGGCAAATGGCCGAGATCTGCGGATTGACCCCCGCCGATGTGCGCCGTCTGCTGTTCGACTCGGGCGTCCAGGGAGAATTTGAGAAAGGACGCATCACCGAGCAAAGCCTGCATGCCCAACTCGAACAGCAGGCGCAGCGGACGTTGGATTTCGACGCGCTCGTCCATGCCGCTTCGGATATCTTCGAGCGGAACACGGCGATCGAACCGGTGATCGAGGCGCTGAAATCGCAGGAACGCCGGCTGGTGCTGCTGTCGAACACCAGCCTGCCGCATTTTCGCTTCGTCCGCGAACGCTTCGACGTCCTGTCTGCTTTCGATGCCTACGTCGTGTCGTACGAGGTCGGAGCGATGAAGCCCGATCGGGAGATCTTCGAAGCCGCGCTCGCCGCGGCCGGCTGCCCGGCCGGAAACTGTTTCTACACCGACGACATCGCCGAATACGTCACCGCCGGCCGCCTTCACGGCCTGCAGGCCGAAGTCTACACGAGTGTCGACTCGCTCCGCGTCCAGTTGCGCGACCGAGGCGTGACGTGTTGACGCGAGACTTGAGGCTTGGGACCTGAGGCTTGAGGGAGCGGCGATCTCCAGCCTTATCCACCGAAGGCGCTGTAGCGGCGGAGTCCGCGCGCGAAGGCGATGCGGTTGGCGGCCAGCAGCAGCAGCACCCAGGCACTTCCCACCACAAGATGCCTCGCGAGATCGCTCCCCTGCAACTTGCCGAGCATGATCGCCGCGGGGAAGTACGCCATATATTGAAACGGCAGAAGCGCCATTCCCTGGCGGACGAGCTCCTGCAGTCGCTCGTTCCCGCTGAACAAACCGAGCAGCCAGTCGAGCGGCACCATGTGCCCCGACAGGAAATAGTTGAGCATCATGAAAATGAAGACAAGCGAGCTGATCTCCAGAAACCAGAACGAGATCATCCCAATCAACGATTCCGTCAGAAAACCGATCAAAAAGGCGAGAAGCAGCGCGTACACAAAGGCACCGATCGTAGCCACGTCGGGAGCCTGGTCAAAGAACCCCCGACACAGGTAGAAGACAAGCACGAACGGACCGGTGGCCACAACGTAATAGACGAGCTTGTGCGCGACGCGCGCCCAGAACAGGTACGCCAGCATATCGACCGGCTGCGTGAGGTATTTTTTGATCGTGCCGTCGCGCACGTCGCGCGCCATCCCAGCGGCCAGCCCGGGCATGCTCGAAAATGCCCGGCCAACCATCACCAGCAGCGCATAAGCCACCATGTTGCGGTACGTGTATCCGTTCAGACTGCGCGACGTGTCACCGGCGTAGACGGCCCCCCACAGAAACACCTGCGTGACGATCGGCAGAAATCGGACCAGCGTGGCAAATGCAAAGTCGGCCCGATACGTCAGTCGTTCACTGACGCACGTCTTCAGAATGAACCAGTTGGCGCTCAATGTCGCGAGCATTTCTCAGATCACAAACATGCACAAAGCCGTTTAGCGACGAGGCGCAGACGAGCCCCTCACGTCGCCACCGTCACCGTCTCTGACGAGATCGTTCTCGTCGACGTGAACATCTCGGCAATCGCCTCCTCGATCGGTCGATCGTGGACTCCCACGTCTTCGAGTGAGTACGCCGTCAGCAGCGCTGAGAGGATTTCGGGAACCTGATTGCGCGGAACGCGCAGCTTGGCGCGAGGAAAGTTGTCGTCGAACACTTCGCCGAACCGTTCCAGCCCCGCGGGCCGCGTTTCTCCGGAAAACTGCAACTCGATCACCTTGAACTTGCTGAAGCGATCGACGACCTGCGCCAGCGAGCCGTCGTGCTTGATTTCCCCCTCGTTGATGATAATCGCCCGCTGGCAGAGAGCCTGCACATCCTTCATATAGTGGCTCGTGAGTAGCACCGTGAGTCGCTGCTCGGCCTGATAAAACTTGAGGAAGTCTTGCACCTTGCGCTGCGAGACAACGTCGAGCCCGATCGTCGGCTCGTCGAGGAGCAACACGTCAGGCCGATGCAGAAGGGCCGCGATCAACTCCATCCGCATCCGTTCGCCGAGTGACAGTTCGCGCACGGGTTGGCCGACCAGCTTGCGGACTTCGAGCAACCCGGTCAGCTCGTCGAGCCGCCGATCGAAGTCGGCCGGCTCGATGCGGTAGATTTCTTTGTGCAGGCGGAACGATTCCTGAGCCGGCAGATCCCACCAGAGCTGGTTCTTCTGACCCATCACCAGCGCGAACCGGCGACGGTACGCGATATCGCGTTTCCACGGCACATATCCCAGCACCGTCGCTTCGCCCGAGGTCGGGTAGATCAAACCCGAAAGCAGCTTGAGCGTCGTCGTCTTCCCGGCCCCATTCGGACCGAGAAACGCCACCATCTCTCCCTGCTCGATCTGAAAGCTGACCCCCGCGACGGCGTGCACCGCCTGGTATTCCCGCCGAAACAGCCCTTTGATCGAGGCCCAAAGCCCCTCGCGCTTGCGGAATACGCGGTACGTTTTGCGAAGCTGGCGCACATCGACGGCGATCATGGCGCTATCTTAGGCGCGTCGCATCGACTGGTCGAGGGAGCCGATCGGGCGAATTCACGGATCGATCAGACCGACCGGACCTCGACCGGAATCTGCCGCGCTTTCAGGCGCTCGGCCTTCCCCACGCGGATCGTGAGCACGCCATGCAGCGATTCCGCCGAGACCTGCTCGGCATTCACCGCAACAGGCAGGGGAATCGACCGGCAGAACACGCCTGCCGTCCGCTCGTGACGATGGACCGTCTGCCCCGCCGCCATCTCGACGGCAGGCTGTTGCCCTTTGACAGTCAGCATGTTTCCCGTCAGCAGGATCTCAACCTGCTTGGGGTCGACGCCCGGCAAGTCGACATGCACCAGCACGTCATCATTCGTCTCGATAACGTCGACGCTCGGAATCGCCGAGCGGGTTCCCGTCCGAAGGCCCAGCGTGTCGATCGCTTTGCCCCCCTGTGTCGCGACGACGTCGATCAGGCCGGCGACCACCTCGCGGAGTTTGTCGACCGGGGTTTCGGGCATGTTGTGGTTTGCGGAATCAGCATTTGTGGACATTGGATTTCAATCGCTTTTGACTTCAATCCGGCGGGGCGGCCCCTTGGCCGCTTTCGGCAACAGAACCTCGAGCACTCCGTTGTTCAGCCGCGCGTTGATCCGTTCGTGATCGACTTCATCGCTGAGAATGA
Organism: Planctomycetales bacterium; assembly: GCA_020050375.1. Classification (GTDB taxonomy): domain Bacteria; phylum Planctomycetota; class Planctomycetia; order Planctomycetales; family Planctomycetaceae; genus SIAF01. Next base: position 440 of record JAGVKR010000518.1, on the reverse strand, counting down.
ACGAACGCAGGAAGTCCCCCTCCTCATATTCCTTGTGGATCAGCCGCGCCTCAGGGGGAACCGTCGGCGGCACACGCCCCAGCAGCGTGAGCCGGTTGTCCTGCACCTGCATTTCGAGCGTATTCACCGTGACACCCGGCAGGTCGGCAATCAGGACCAAGCCGTCGGTCGAATCGTAGATGTCGATCGGGGGGGTGAACAGAACCCGCTCGACCGGTGGTTCGGGGGCGACCGGCACATCAGGCGGCGGCGGGGGGGCGCTGAGCTCCTGCGAATTGTTGACCGGAACCTGTGACATACGCTTCCTTTTCGGCGGCTATTGGCCGTTGCTTTGCACGATTTGAATCTGACGGGCCTTTCCTTCGGGGGCCTTGGGCAAATGCACCTTCAAAATCCCGTCGTTGAACTCGGCACTGACCTGCTCTTCGATGACTCGCTCG
>JAGVKR010000668.1 GCA_020050375.1 Planctomycetales bacterium | reverse complement strand
CCGACCGCGCGACAAGCGCTCCAGGCAATAACTCTCGGCCAGCCGAAACAACCGTCGCTCGCGCAGCCCGCGGAAATATTCGGACGTCGTTTCATCCAACCCCGCGTCATCGGCCCGCCCCGCCCCACCCGCGCAAACCGCGATCGCCGCGAGGAGAAGGACAAAATGCCAGCTTCGATGAAAGGGGACCATCGTCGTCGGATTATCGCCGATACGATTCGGTCGTCACAGGGCAAGTGGGGGAGCGAGGATTCAGGATTCAGGGGACAGGGGACAGGGGACAGGGGACAGGGGACAGGGGACAGGGGACGCCGCTCCGCGGTCACGAGGGCGTTCGATGTCGGCGGTGCGGCGAAATCGTTATCACGCCGCTCGGGCTGCTCCGCATTCGTCGGGGGCATCGCCGGATTGCGACCGCGGCAACTCGTCCGGCGAGGGAGTCGATCGGGCCGATCGCCGCAACATCAGGAGACCGGCTGCGAAGGGAAGCGCGAACTGGACCAGCCGACTCGCTTTCAGAAAGCCCGTTCCGAAGCCGACACCGAACATGACCTGATTCTTTCCGGGAAGGTTCGAATGCTTCACCTCGAACTGCGTATGGACGAGCATCGTTCCCAGCGCGACGAGCAGGCAAGCCGCCAGCCCCCACCGCCACGGGTTCGGCGTTTTCCGGGCGAGTCGTCCGTAAAAGACCGAAACCAAAATCGCCGGGACCATCACATACGCGATCACAATGGCCTCTCCGATCGCTTCGAGTTGCGGCGTGATCTGCGACCGGTCTGTCGGATCAGGAATGAATACCTTCCAAACGCTTCCCAATGCGACGATCGCCGTCATACTCACAATCCATGCCAGACAAAGCGCCGGAAGCGGCGACAGCACAAACGTGCAGAACGCCGCCAGCCGCGAGCGAGACAAAACAGAGCTCCGTTGCCGATATTCGCGCAAAGCGCTCTCGGCGACTAGTGAAGGGCTTCCCAAACGTTCGGTGACATTCGCGTCCTTGCTCATGTGATCTTCCTTGAGAGAGTCAGAGGGTAAATAACTCACGGCCGCAGCTTCAGGCGTCCTGCCCGAGGCTTGCTGTGATTCCATCATGTCGGCAAGATGATCCGACAATTCGGCGACGAGCCGCGCGATTTCCCGTCGCGGCAGCTTGCGTCGCGAAAGTTCTCGCTGCAATTCGCTAAGCCAAGGCTGGTTGGGCATCGGGGCCTCCCTGCAAGGCGGTTTGTATCGCCGACACCGTCCGTCGCCAGTCGGCCACCGAACTTTCCAGCCGCTTCGCCCCCTTCGCCGTGACGCGGTACACGAAGCGCTTTCGATTGCCGACCGTTTCCTGCCGGCTGGCGAGCAATCCGTCCGCTTCGAGGCGATGCAGAATCGGATAGACGCACCCCTCCCCGAATTCGAGTTCTCCGTTCGTCGCCAGGCGAATCGCCTGGACCAGCTCGTAGCCATACATCGGCCGTCCCGCGAGCAGGTGCAGGATCAACAGCTCGGGGACGCCATTCAGATAGTCGGGATTCGTGCGCTTGCGTGTCATGTCAGGGCTTGTACCTCATGGTTTGATGCACCGCAAGTGCAATCGGAATTCAGCACTCCCTGTTGAGCGATGAGGCGCAGCCAAGCCCCGCGCTGACCGCGCGCTGCCGATATCCACGCTCCAAACGCACGTCGCATTTTCCACATATTTTCGCGCGGTGTTTCCAGATCCGAGCACCTCGGCGCCGCAGGGAGAACGGCGGACAGATAAAATGGAGTGCGCGAATAGAACGTGCCTGCATTGTTCGAGAAGCGATGTTTGGGCGATCGAGGCAAGTGGAACGGCTGACGATGGCGAGACAGCGCCTGGGGCCGCAGGAGCTCTGTTTCTTCGCGGCGTCTTTTACGGCAAGCGTGTGTCGCGAACGCTCAAGTCTGTCGCCGCACGCCAGACAGCCCCGTTGCCGCGCTCGTCCGTCGGAGCATCGGAAATGAGACGAGTGACCAAAATATCAAGCCTATGATTATCAGTGCGACGCAATCCGCTGATTCGACACAAATGATTGCGGCATAATAGTTTTCGTGGCGTAACAGAAACCTTGTCGTCATGAATCTGGTAGGTTGGGCGGTTCTTTGCACGAAGTGTTTTCCAAATAAGTGTTTGCGTCGTTCGGAGGCGAGGGGGTCACGCGTAAAAAATGACGTGAAGAGAGTGTTTTTGGAGGTGAAATGCGGCACTTGCGGTGTCGTTTCGACTCCTTTTCGCTCGCGAGCGAGTCGCATATGATTCGCCGGGAATTCACCAGCCATTTCAAACGGAGAGACCAGGGATGAAGCTTTCGGGAATCACATTGCGGACCGGTGTGGCATTGCTGTGCGTGACTTGCGTCGCCGGGGCCGACGACTGGCCGCAATGGATGGGGCCGAATCGCGACGCGAACTGGCGCGAGACCGGCATCCTCGAAATGTTTCCCGAAGGGGGTCCGAAAGTGTTGTGGCGCGTGCCCGTCGCCGGCGGGTACGCCGGCCCGGCAGTGGTCGACGGCCGTGTGTACGTCACCGACTACAAAACTGATGCCGATGTGAATGCCGTCAGCAGTCCGCAGGCGCGGCCCGACCTGAATGGTCAGGAGCGGCTGCTCTGCCTCGACGTCAAGACGGGCAAGGAAATCTGGAAGCACGTCTACGACTGCAAGTACGCCATCTCCTACCCGGCCGGACCGCGCTGCACGCCGACCGTCCATCAAGGCAAAGTCTACACGCTTGGGGCCGAGGGGAACTTGTACTGTCTCGATGCGGCGAAGGGCGCCGTTCTCTGGTCGAAGGACTTCAAAAAAGATTACCAGGCGAAGACTCCTCTCTGGGGTTTCTGCGGACATCCCCTCGTCGACGGTCAGAAGCTGATCTGCGTCGTCGGCGGCAAGGCGGGGGTAGCCTATGCCTTCGACAAAGATTCGGGCAAAGAGCTGTGGCACGCGCTGGAGGCGAGCGAGCCGGGGTATTGTCCACCGTCGGTCATCGAAGCGGGCGGAGCGCGGCAACTGTTGATCTGGCATGCTGATTCGATCAACGGCCTCGATCCCGAGAACGGCAAGGCCTACTGGTCGGTCCCGTTGAAGCCTGATTTCGGGATGGCGATCATGGCGCCGCGCCAATCGGGTGATTTCCTGTTCGCCGGCGGAATCCGCTCCCATTCTCTTCTCTTGAAACTCGATCGAGAGAAGCCTGCTGTCACGGAAGTGATGCGCGGCAACCTGAAAACGTCCCTCTTTCCGGTCAATGCGACCCCTTACATCGAAGACGGGGTGATCTACGGCCCCGATCAGCCGGGGCAATTCCGTGCGGTGAAGCTCGAAACGGGCGAGCGATTGTGGGAGACGAACCTGCCGATCACGGGCGAAGCGGGAGGCAAGCCGGTTGGATCCGGCACCGCGTTTGTCGTCAAGAACGGAGATCGGTTTTTCCTCGCAAGCGAAACCGGGCACCTGATCATCGCCCGCTTGAGCGCGAAGGGATACGACGAAGTCAGTCGCTGGAAAATGCTCGAACCGACCGGAGTCGCGTTCGGTCGCAAGGTTTTATGGAGTCATCCGGCGTTCGCCCACAAGTGCGTCTTCGCCCGCAACGACAAAGAACTGATCTGCGTATCGCTCGCAGCGCCGTGACTTTTATTTGACGTGCCCCCCCGTTTAGCGGTGAGGCGCAGCCGATCATTCCATCGTCGAAATCGTTCCACGACATGTCATCGAACGCGCAACACATCGACACAGCCGTCATCGGCGCAGGAATCGTCGGCTTAGCGCACGCCTGGGAGGCGGCGCGCCTTGGGCATTCAGTGACGGTCTTCGAACGCTCACCGCGCGCCCAGGGAGCGTCGGTGCGGAATTTCGGCATGATCTGGCCGATCGGACAATCGCCCGGCGCGGCCTACCAAACGGCCCTTCGCAGCCGCGAACGCTGGCTCGAACTGTCGAGCGCCGCCGGCTTTTCAGCGCGCGAGTGCGGCTCGATCCATCTGGCGTACCGACCGGATGAATGGGCCGTCCTGCAGGAGTTTTTAACGCGCGGCTCTGACCTCGGTTACGAATGTCAATTGCTCGCGCCGGCCGAGATCGCCCGAAAGACGCCCGCCGCCAATCCGCAGGGATTGCTGGGCGGCCTCTGGAGCCCGACCGAGTTGTGCGTCGACCCGCGTCAGGCGCTCGCGCAGATCCCGCGCTGGCTGCACGAACGATATGGCGTGTCGTTCCAGTTCAACACGGTGATCCGCCACGTTGAGGCGCCGCTGCTCGAAGCCGGTGATGGCCGGCAATGGTCCGCCAAACGAATCGTCGTTTGTAGCGGCTCCGATTTTGAGACTCTCTTTCCCGACATCTTTGCCCGCGCCGAGCTGAAACGCTGCAAGCTCCAGATGTTGCGGACGGTTTCTCAACCGGCCGATTGGAAGATGGGGCCGCATTTGGCGAGCGGACTGACGCTCCGGCACTACAAAAACTTCGAAGTCTGCGAGTCGCTCGCGGCGCTCAAGCGGCGCGTTCGGGACGAAACGCCGGAGCTCGACCGATACGGCATCCATGTCATGGCGGCGCAGAACGAACTGGGCGAAGTCGTTCTCGGGGATTCGCACGAATACGATGCGACGATCGAACCGTTCGACAAGGCGGAGATCGACGAGCTGATGCTCGTTCACCTGCGCAAACTGATTCAGATCCCCGACTGGACGATCGCCGCACGCTGGCACGGGATCTACGCCAAGCACGCCGATCGCACGTTTCTGGAAGCCGAGCCGCAGCCCCAGGTCCACGTGATGACGGCGACAGGCGGCGCGGGAATGACGCTTTCATTTGGTCTGGCTGAAGCCGCCTGGCAGGAGTGGAAATGACCGGATTATGGCCGTTCGCCGCGCCGCAATCGACCGTTGATTTGCTCGATCAACGTGGGGAGTTCAGCGACCGACCGAACAATCCCGTGTGCCCCGGCAGCCAAAAGTTTGTCGGCCACCTTCGACAGTCGTCGTTGCTTCTCGGCGACCGGCAGCCGCTCCAGTTCTGCCAATGTCAGCCCCAGCTCACTACCGGTCTCGGTCACGCCGATCGACCAGGCTCCGGCGTTTTTTCCTTCCTCGATGTCGGGAACCGTGTCGCCGATTTTGACGACCGCCGCCGGGGGGTAAATGCCGAGCGCTTCCATATTGCGAAAAATCATCCACGGAGCGGGTCGTCCCGCCGGAACGTCGTCGGTGAACACGCAATGATCGGGCCGATACCCAAGCGGCGCCACCTTATCGGCAACCGGCTGGCCGATAGCGCGGGGATAACCGGTCGTTGTGCCGATAACGATCCCGCGCGAACGGAGCGCGGAAATGCATTCGATCGCTCCCGGAATCAACTCGGCATAACGAACGGCCTCGACCCCCTGCACCGGCAGGAAGTTGTGATAGAGCCGTTCGAGATCGTCGTCGCTCCAGGGGTGCGAAAAGCCGGCCTGCCATTGTGCGGCGACATTCGGCAGCTCGAGCACGGCCCGCAGGTGGTCGCGTTTGTGCAGCCCCATCGGGCCTCGAGCTTCATCGGACGAGACGTTGATTCCAAGTTGCCCAAAGGCCTGAATACAGGCGGCGACAGGCGCAAAGCAGCCGAAATCGACGGTTGTTCCCGCCCAGTCGAAAATCACCAGCCGGATGCCAGCGTCTGTCATGATGCGCGTGTCGGAGGTCCTATCAAAGCAACTTGGAGAGTGGTTCATTCATGGAGAGCTGGATCGGAATTCCGCGCGGAGCTGGCTCTGCGCGAGTACCCGCTCAACGCTATCGAGGAAATGTCCCAGGGGAGGAGTTACGAGTCCCCGGACTTTCGCGGTCTCATCCCAGCCGCGCAGTCGCAGCGAGGCTTTGAAATGCGGATGCGCGCGAAACAGCTCGACTTCCTCCGGTGAGTAGGGCCCTCCCTGCAACTGCAGGCTGAGAACCGACGCTGGCGAGAGTCTCGCACGATACGCCGCGTCGACGGCACACAGATACCGCTTCGCCGGAACGTGCAGCCGCACCGGCTCGACAACGTCGGGACCGAAATGCCGCGCCAGCCACAGGGCCCCGAGCGCTTCGTGCCGGTCATCCACGCCATCGTCGGCGCAGTCCTCTCCCATGTCGTGTAGCAGGTGGCCCACGTCGTGCAGCAGCGCGGCGGCGATCAGACTGTCGGAAGCATTTTCCTGTTCGGCCGCCCACGCCGCCTGCAGGGCATGCTCGGTTTGTGTGACCGGCTCACCCGAATACATCGACGATCCGCGCTTCTCGAACAAATCTCGAATCGTCGCGACGATCGTTTGACTGTTCGTGTCAGAAAACTGGGGAGTCAGAGACGCCATCCGGGGAGTCTTTCAAGTCGTTGGTAGCCAATCGCGCCAATTGCCGCTCGTGCATCACCCAGTATGCCACCGTCAGGGCGCCGGTCAAGGCGCTCGCCGCCGCGAGGCCGCCGAACGCTCGAGGCCAGCCATAGTGCGCGGCGATCGCGCGGACGCCATATCCGGAAAGTATG
>JAGVKR010000595.1 GCA_020050375.1 Planctomycetales bacterium | reverse complement strand
GCCATCGCCGTCGGTGTCTTCGAAGATCAGCAGCTTGTCGTCCATTGGCTCGGTGGGCTTCCAGTGGGGATACGTATGCCACACCGCGACCCACAGCCGACCCTTGGTGTCGAACGCCATCTGCACCGGATTGACCAGTTCGGGGAATTTCTCTTCCGAGGCGAACAGCTTGACCTTCATCCCCGGGTGAACGGTCATCTTCTCGATCGATTCTTTTCCGCCGAGAAAGACGTGCTTGCCCCCTTCGAGCGGGCCGGGCTTGTTGGAGATAACCGGGAAGAACGGAGGGAGGTTCTTGTCGTCGACCTTGAGGTCTTTCCCTTTGGCAACGGCCCAGACTCGCTGATCGCGATTGGCCGTCAGCACGTCGAGCACCTCCAACTCACGCTGGACGGTTCCATAGTTCGAGCGCCCCTCGCCGTATCCACCGGGACCTTCCGAGAATTTCAGGAAGGCGCGCTCGCCGAACGTCGAATAGCCATCGGTCGCGCGGTATCGCTGATACCAGTGCCAGTTCTTGTCGTTGACGGCCTGCCGCAATGGTTCCGGTGCGGATTCCGAGGCGGCCATCGACAATGGACCGAACAGTGCCTGGTCGATGACGGTGGCGACGAACTCGCTCCCGTCGGCGTTCAGATGGATCCCGTTGATCGTTGCCGGTTTGGCCGTAGTTCGTTCCTTGTACGCTTCGGCCGTCGGCGCGAAGAGGTCGACGAAAAGGACTCCGTGGGCCGCGGCGACTTCTTTCATAGCCCCGGTGTATTTCGCGATTCGCTTGTTGCTGGCTGCGACCGCTTCCGGTCCCGGCAGGTTCGGGTCGACGAGCTGCTCCTGAGCGATGGGGGAAAACAGGACCAACCGCGGGGCGCTTTTGCCGTTGTACTTCTGCGCGAACGTGTGCTCGATGAAGGCTTTGAGGTCTTCCTTGAACTTGGGCAGTCCCGCATCGCCGGCGAACGATTCGTTGTAACCGAAGAACGCCAGGATCACGTCGGCTTTCGTGTTCGTTCCGTGGAAGCGGTTCTCGGGGACTTCATCCTTCGGGGACAGTTTCTTGGGCTGCGGGACAGGGGCGCTTCCCGCGAGCCATTGGTCGGGGGTTCCGAAATCCATCGAGCGCAGGCGCTTGGTGAGGTCAACTTCGTCGCCGCTGTAGCCCAGATTGCGGAAGACCAGCTCGTGCTCGGGGAAGCGGGCGTGAATCAGCGTTTCGAGCCAGCCGCAGTGCTGCATCCGCTCGGCCAGCGTGTTGCCGATCAGGCAGATGTGGTCCCCCTTCTGAAGGACGAGCGTTTTTGGCGCCTCGGCGGCAAGCAGCGACGAACCGCCGGCCGCGACCAGTAGCAGGCCGAGGAAACTCCCGACGAGCCGCAGGGAGACTTCACGAACGCAACGCCAACGAACGGATGTCATCGAAGCTTGCCTCGCAGGGGGTGGACAGAGTCAGCCGACGGCGAACCTGCGCGGTGTCGCCGGAAACGGATCAAAGCGAATCCATTAGAATAAAGGTTGCCCGCAGCGGGCGGAAGCGATGGGGGCGTTGTGTGATACTCGGGTTTGGCGACGAGTGGCATTCCCGGCAAGGTTTCCAGAAGTGTCGTCAACTCGATTCTGTCTCGGATAGAATTGATTCGATCGAAGGAGAACAACTCCGAAGACGCAACGTCACGCAATGTAGATGTTGCGTACCAGAGGCCCACGCTTGCCTATATTAACATTTGTTCAGTATCGGGTCGGAATCCATAACTTGATGAATTAGATGGTTTTATGGTCATTGTCGCAGAAATGAGACACCCCCTGTGTCGCTCTCCCAAACGTCATAGAATGGCAACACGGAACGCATTTGTTGCATGAGGAGAGCGGTTCTGGTTGCAAGCGGACGCAATTCATTGTCTGTCGATGTGTTGCGTGGAGCGATTCTCCGTCGCTGGTGGCGAAGGGACGAAAAGGCGAAGGGCCTGGTGAGCCACCACCAAAGAGACGAGGTATCCCCGGCGCGCAATATGGCCGAAGTCCGTTACGCGCAGCACGCCATCTCGACTCCTCCAACTCCGCATTCCGAATTCCGCACTCCGAACTCAACTATCTTCCCCTCCATTATCTCCGCTCCGCGCGCCGCGGCCCAGTCGTAGACACGCTGTCTTTTCCAGATCCGCGCATTTTGTCAGAATGAATGCGTTCCCAGAAACGTGCGAAGTCCGCCCGTTCGGGGATGATTGGATTCAATCGGATTGGCGGCTCGTTGCTGACGGGAGGGAATCTCACCCCGTTGGGGCTTGGATCGTGACGCACATTTGGAATGGAACGAGGGAAATTGCGGATACGCCCGATGCCGCGGATGAAACCGATACGACTTACGACTTTTTTGACGGATGCGTCATCGGTTGAATCACGACCGTCATCCCCTGAAGAGGGGGATGAGATCCACGAAAGGACACGAACCACCCGGCGCGGCCCCGCATTGCACAGCCGCAACCGAGGCACCACTCAGGACCACGGAAGGCACGGACCACACGGAAAAAGAGGGCGGACGAGCGAACCGATCGTACTCCTCATATTCTTGTATTTCTTCCGTGTCTTCGGTGTATTCCGTGGTCAGTCCACTGTCGCTGATCGAAATCTTCGCGCCCTGCGCAGATTCGTGATGTTGTGAGCACGAAAAAGAATGGATTGAACGAGTGCGCAGTTTCTTTTTGACTGAGCAACCCGGCCGCATTTGTTTCGTGTGGTTCGTGTATTTCGTGGTTCTTGCTTTCTATTTGCCCACCTCCACGACGGCTTTGATCACGCCGGTTTCGGGGCGGAGGTAGGAGGGGAAGACGTCGATCAGTTCGTCGAATGACGCGCGGTGTGTGATCCAGGGGGCGGTGTCGATCTAGCCCTGTTCGATCAGTTGAATGATCCGGGTGAAATCGGCCGAGAGGGCGTTGCGCGAGCAGAGGAGCGTCCCTTCGGGTTGACTTGAGGGCTCAAAGGCTCAAAGATAGTGACTGTGGTGCGGGGTGCCAGTGTCGATGACGAAATGAGGTGCCGTGAAGGCCGTAGCCCGGACTGTTAGTCCGGGCGTGCGCTCCACGGTTGGTTGTCAGCCTGATTGTCGAGAATCGCACTTTCTCAGAATTCGGCCTGACATCACGTCCCCGTGCTGCCGGCGCAATCATCGGGTGACTTCGTTTGTGTGCCGTGATTTCCGCACCGCCCGGACTAACAGTCCGGGCTACGACGAAACCGCCGTCGCTGGTGATTCACCGGGCAAGCCACACTCGATCAACGCATAAACATTGGTTGCTTTATTCGTCTGGAGCCGGCCGATCGCGCGGCTGTATTGACCCACGATCCCACGTGCCGGCGGGGGCCGGGGTCAAAGCGGCAAATCGAGTTGAGGCGGACGAAGCGATCCGCACTGTCGCACCGAAGCGGCCGTTGGCAGGTGGATTTCGCGAGCGATGGCCCCGCGACGTGCGACGGGGCCATCGCTCGCGATTCGACTCCGGCCGTGCAGACTCTCGGTGGAGGAGATGCTCGCTATGAATCCGCCATTCGGGTTGCCGCTTTGACCCCAGCACCCAGCGCCAGCAAGCCGAAGTGCCCTCGTTCCCACGCGGAGCGTGGGAACGAGGCGCTCACACCAGCTCGGGGATCGGGCGGCCGCCTTCGACAACGATGGGAGTCGGGCGGCCTTGCGGGCTGACCCAGTTAGCGCCGAGGTCGATGCCGACGTGGCGGAAGACGGTGGCGGCGAGGTCCTGCGGGCGGACGAGTCCGTCTTTGACGTCGTAGCCGCGGGAGTCGGTGCTGCCGATTGCCTGGCCGTGACGCAGTCCGCCGCCGGCCATGACCATCGACATGACGTTCGTCCAGTGGTCGCGCCCGGCCTCTTTATTGATGACCGGGGAGCGGCCGAATTCGCCGAGCATCAGGACGAGCGTGTCGTCGAGCAGGCCCCGCTGTTCGAGGTCGTTGACGAGGCCGAAAATCGCCCGGTCGACGGTCGGGAGAATCGGCGTCAATCCCTTGGCGATGCCGCCCCACTTGACGTTGTCGCCGTGATGGTCGAAATAGCCCCACGCTCCGCTGACGAGGACGAACGTCACACCCGCTTCGACCAGCCGGCGAGCGAGCAGGGCTTTCTCGCCGATGCTGTTGCGGCCGTAGGCATCGCGGGCGGCGTCGGTTTCGCGGGTCACGTCGAACGCCTGCTGCACGTGGCCGCCGAGCACCATCTCGTACGCGCGGCGGTTGTAGCGATCGAGCTTGTTGAGGACGTCGGCCCGATCGAGATCGTGGCGGAACGTGTCGAGCGACTTTCGCAGTTGATCGCGATCCTGGAGGCGATCGATTTCGACTCCTTTCGGGAGGCCGAAGCGACCGACCAGTTCCAGCCCGTTGACGGGGGCGTGCGTCGAGCCCATGTGGCCTGCTTCCCAGACGTCGGCACGCCATGACGGGGCGAGGCCCACGAACGGCGGCAGGTCGGGATGATTCTGGCCGCGGAATTTGGCGACGACCGATCCCATCGACGGATAGCCGCCGCCATCCTTGCCGTCGTCGGTCCGCCGTGCGAGCGGATTCCCCGCCTGCATCGTGATCGGCGTGTGATTGCTGTCTTTGCAGTCGACCGATCGCAAAAACGAGAGCTTGTCGGCGATCGACGCCTGGAGCGGAAAATGCTCGGAGAGCTGGACGCCGGGGAGTTTTGTGGCGATCGGCGAATACGGCCCGCGGATCTCGGACGGCGCGTTGGGCTTCGGGTCCCACATGTCGATGTGGCTGGGACCGCCGGAGAGCCAGAAGAGGATGACCGATTTCTTGTTGGATGTTGCGGCATTTGGCGCCGTCGCTTCGCGGGCGGCGACGAGTTGCGCGAGCGACAGGCCGCCGATGCCCGCCATGCCGGTC
>JAGVKR010000386.1 GCA_020050375.1 Planctomycetales bacterium | reverse complement strand
CGATGCCGACGATGTCGACTCCGAATCCGAAGATGGGCAGTCCATCTTGCAGGTCTCCGAGTCGCAGCCGGCGAAGGGCTGGAAGTCGAACGCGGCGGGGCAAAAACGGGCGAAATCCAATGCCACGGCACGTCCGTCTGCGGACGATCTGACGGCCCTTCAGTCATCGACCGCCACCGAAGGAGCGGGCAAGATCGTCGATAAAGGAGAAGTTGCGGCGCTCGTCAACGGCTCTCCGATCTTCTATGAAGATATTCTCATGCCGTTCGCCAATGGATTGGCGCAGGGTGAGCGACAGATGCCTCCGGAAGAATTTCGCAAGCAGCGAAACGCACTCGCCGAGAAGCACATTCAGCCGCACATCGAGCAGGAGCTGCTGTTGCAGAAACTGAAAGCCCGGCTGAAGGACGAGCAGCTCAAGCAGATCAAAACGCACATCGATGCGCAGTTCGACGAAGAGCTGCGCGAAACGATGAAACGGGTCGGCGTCAGCACGCCGGGCGAGCTGGAGATGAAATTGCGGAGCTCCGGTTCGAGCATCGAGACGCTCAAATCCACTTTCCGCAACCGCCATCTGGCCCAGCAATACCTCGCGACGCGGGCCGTTCCCAAGACGGGCTTCGACCGCCCCGACGTTTACGGTCACTACAAGAGCAACCCGGATAAGTTCGCCATTCCCGGTCGCGTGAAATGGCAGCAGATTCATCTGCTGTACGCTAAGCATGGCGGGAAACCGGGGACGAAGAAGCTGGCCGAAGAGCTGGTCCAGCGGATCGAGAGCGGTGAAGAGTTCGCCGACCTCGCCCGCGAATTCTCCGATGGCCCCACAGCCAAGCAGGGAGGCTACTGGGATTGGACCATCGAAAGCAGCCTGAAATCGAAAGAGCTCGACGAGGCGCTGTTTGGGATGCCAATCGGCGAGGAATTTGCAAGAATCGACGGTCCCGATGCGATCGACATCGTCGTCGTGCTCGATCGTCACGAGGCGGGCTCCAAGACGTTTGTTTCGGTGCAGACCGACATCAAGAACGAGCTCAAGACGGCTGAGTTCCACCGTTCGGTGAAAGAGCTCCTGAGCGAGCTGGCCGCCGAGGCCACCATCGAGAAATACACCGTCGACTGACCGGATCACGCGCCCATGCCACTCAAGCTTGCCATGTTGGGAATGTGGCACGTGCACGCCGACGGAATCGTCCGCCAGGTTGCCGCCCATCCCGACGAATTCACGTTGATCGGCTTCCACGATCCCGATCCGCAGGTGGTCGCGGCCCGGAGCCGGACCTGGCCGTCGCAGATTCCCAACTATCGGCTGTTCGACACAGCCGACGAACTGTTGCGGCAGCCGCTCGATGGCGTGGTCGTCGAGGGGCGCGTCTACGAAAACCTGAGATTTGCCCGCCAGGTGCTCGAACGTGGTCACCCGGTGCTTCTTGAAAAACCGGCGGGTGATAATCTCGACGAGCATCGGCGGCTGATCGATCTGGCTCGTCAGAAGAACCTGCACGTGCAGATGATCTATCTCTTCCGCTACATGAGCGCCGTCCAGGAGCTCCTGACCCGCGGACGGCGCGGAGATTTCGGGGCGATCTACGAATTCCGGGGACGGCTTCCCAAGGAATTGACGACTTACCATCGTTTCGCGGAAGAGCTGAACCCTTACCGGGGCGGAATCTTCTTCGAGATGGCCGGCCACCTGGTCGATATGCTCGTCGCTCTGCTCGGAAAACCGCGAAAGGTCGTCCCGTTTCTGGCGCACCATCATACCGCCGAGCCCCGCGCATTCATCGACCACGGCGTGGCGGTGTTTGAGTTCGAGCGCGCATTCGGCACGATCGAAGTCCCGGCGCTCGAGGTGGCTCCCCATTCCCGCCGAATCGAGGTCTACGGGACCGAGGGGGCCTGCATCATCCCGCATTTGGGGAGCGGTCACCTCGGGAACAATGCTGTGCAGCCGATCGAAGTCTTTCGCAACGGCATGCCCGACTGGCAGCAGTTGGAGCCTCTGGCCGCGACGCTTCAAATCGCCGATTTGCGAGAGTTTGCCGCCGTGCTGGCGGGGACTAAATCTCCCGATTTCAGTCAGGAACACGACCTGATCGTCCAGGAAGCGTTGCTTTCCGCCAGCGGAATGGTGTGAGGCCGGGCAGCCCATGTGTGGTCTCGGGCGGCGATTTTCAGTCTTTTGGCGCGCCCGAGGGTCAGTCGGGGCGATTGGTCGTGAATCACGCTGCCGGTTCGATTGACAATCCAAACCCGCACCGGTCAAAATAGCGTGCAGGTTGAAGGATTAAGTTGTCGTCCTGCCCTCCGTTGTGGAACGATTTGAATCGCGTGGGAGTGCTTGAGGATCATCGAGAGCATTCCCCGATCGGTTCGTGTTGTTTCATCCTGCCTCATGCTGTAATTCCGTTCAATCCTCGACGGAATCGCTGAGTTCCCTGCCGGGGCCTCTGCGTTCGAAGTTTTCGATTTCAAACAGAAGGAGACCCCCGTGTTGAAGAAGGTTTTATTTGGCGTTTCCGTCGTGGCACTCGGCGCTGCGGTTTTGATTCCCTGCCAGGCGGCCGCCCCGCTCAAGGTCGCCACCGTCGCACCGGTCGCCGATCTGGTGGCCGAAGCCGAGCTCAAGATCAAGGCGCTCGACGAAGCGCTCGCCAGCGACAAGTCCTACCTGGAGAGCAAGACGACGTCGCTTCCCGCCGACGCCGGCGTGTTGGCCGTTCTGGCGCAGGCGATCGTCGAGTCGGAGGAAAAAGCAGCGTGGAAGGCTTCGGCGCCCGATCTGCGCGATGGAGCAGTCGCCGTTGCCAGCGCGAAGTCGTACGACGAGGCAAAAGCCGGTCTGGCCGCCGTCAAGTCGGCTTTCGAGGGTAAAGCCGGAGCGGCCAAGCCCGAAGCCGAGTGGAACAAGCTCTGCCGGCTGAAGCCCTTGATGAAGGAAGTCAACAAGCGGAACACCAAGCTCCGCCGCGCGTCGAAGAACATTCCGCCGAATAGCGACGAAGCCGCCCGCGATGCCAGCGTCCTCGCCGTTCTGGGCCTCGCCGCTCACGACGATACGCACGAGGTGAAAAACCCCGCCGAAGTCCCCGAATGGCAGACATTGTCGAAAGACTTCTCGACTCAGATGACGGCGATGGCGACGGCCCTGAAGGCAAAGGATAAGGCCGCCGCCGGCGATGCATTCGGGAAAGCCAACAAGGCGTGCAATGGCTGTCACGACAAGTGGCGGAAAGATTAGGCGTCTGGGGCCTTGAGAAAGATGTTCATCGGATCGAACCGTCCCTGCCAGTCAGGGGCGGTTTTTTTTGGGGCGGCGGATTCAATCCGGCCCCATCTTCTCCGTATGAGGCGATCGGAGAAGGAGTGCCAGTTACTGAAAATGGCAGCAGAAATGCTACCATTGGTTATGAGCCAGCCGGTCAAGATATCCGAGGAACTGTTGCTCGATGCCCGCTTGACCGCTCATATTGCGGAGCGGTCGGTTGAGGAGCAGATCGAATTTTGGGCGCAGTTGGGGAGGGCCATCGAACCCTTACTCGAAGGGGCTCTCGCTCTGGCACTGCGGCAGGCAGGCGCCGCGGTTGTGCTCTCCAAATCTTTGACAACTGTCGATTCCGCCGCAGGACGGCATCGGGTCGCAGAATACCTTCATTCCCGACCGTTTCCGCACTATGAGGCCGCCGCAGGGTCTCCGGGCCTCCTCATCCGTGTGACAGAGGATGGGACGCGAACACGGGGACGCTTCGTTGGACGTGAGTTCCACGCGGTCAAGTGATGGACGTCGGCGAATTCGAGACGATCCGTTCCGATACAATCGCCGTTGACCGAAAAAACCGAAACGTATAGCCTTTCCACCGCTATGGGGGGGCCGAAGCAGCTCCGTTGGATCGCAGCGCTCGCAAGCTCCCTGCTTGAACGGCGGTTTTGACAAGGATGTCGTTATGGCTGCTGCGGTGGAATGGACTGAAAATCTCGAAGTGCCTGCGGAACGAGTCGTTGCCAAAGCGTGGTGGCGCGACTGGCAACTGGCACTGCTCGTGTTATTCGTGCTGGCCGCATACTTCACGCGGTTGACCGAGCTTTCGATTCGCGGTGAAGAGTCACGCCGCGGTCTGGTCGCGCGGGAGATGCTGGAAACCGGCGACTGGATCATCCCGAGGACGCAAGGGGTTCCCCTGTTCAGCCGACCTCCCTTCCAAAATTGGCTGATCGCGTCGCTGGCGGCGATCCGTGGGGATGTTGATGCGGTTGCGATCCGACTCCCGAGCGTTTGTGCGTTGCTGATCACGTGCATTGTGATCTATCGTTACGCCCGGCTGTTTCTGTCACCTCTGGGGGCCTTGGCGGCGGGGCTGTCGTTCTCCAGCATGGGGCAAGTGCTTGAATTGGGGCGGGTCGGAGAAACCGACGCGCTGTTCACGCTGTTTGTCAGCGGAGCCCTCCTGGCCTGGCACGGCGGGTTGACGAGCGGCGCGTCCCCCTATCGCACCTGGTGTCTCGGATATGCGCTGGCCGCGCTCGGGACGTTGACAAAAGGGCCCCAGGCGCCGGTTTATTTCGTGGGGCCCGTCGCCATCTACCTGCTGTCGACGCGCAACTGGCGGGCAGCCTTCAGTCGCGCGCATCTGGCCGGCATTGGAACGTTTGTTGCGATTCTGGCGTCGTGGCAAATTCCCTGCGTGTTCAAAGTGGGCCTGGAGGGAACGCGCCAGATGTACGTGCGCGACGTCGGGCACCGGTTTATGCATGCCACCTGGTTTTCGTTCGGTGAGCACCTGGCCGTTTACCCACTGGAATTGCTGGTCTGTCTTTTGCCCTGGTCGGCATTGTTTATCGTCTGGTTCAATCGCGAGTTCCGGCGGACACTCGGGCCGTCCCGCGACTACGTGCTGTTCCTGGCGATCTGCCTGGCCGTTGCCTTTCCGACGGTGTGGTTGCCTCCCGGATCGCGGCCTCGGTACTTCATGTCGATGTATCCCTGCCTGGCGATTCTGATGGGGCTGGTTGTCGAGCGCGTCGCCCGCGCGCAGCGGAGCGAGCAGTGGTGGATCGTGTGGCCGCTGTTCGTGCGGATCACCGCTGTCGCCATGCTCGCAGTCGGCGCGTTTTTCGTGACGATTTCCATCCGCGATTTCGGCTTGTGGCTGGCACAACCGATCCCGGTGGCCGTCTTGTACGGCCTGGTTGCCGCCGTCGCTGCGGGAGTGGCGTGGCGGTCGATCGGATCGTCGCCGCAGAAAGGCCCCTACGCGGCTGTGTTCTCCATCGCCGGGTTCGTCGGTTTCACGCACGTCATCGTGATGATCAACGCCCTCCACGGGGCGAGCGTGGATACGGCCGGTGAGATCGAGGCGGTGAAACGGCAACTACCTCCCGGAACGAAGCTCGTGAGCTTCAACGTGACGCACCATCTGTTCGCGTTCCACTATCGCGACGAGATTCCGGTTCTGGACTGGCCCGACACCGTTGAAGAAGAAGCCGCGCGAGTTTCCTATTTCTGCGCCGACATCCGAGAATTTCACGAGAGGCACATTCCGTTTCCCTGGACGACAGTGGCTGACGTCTCCTGTGATCGCCACAAGCTTCCGAAGACGCTCGTTCGCGTCCTCGTCTGCCGTCGGACGGACGTGCCGGACGTCGCGACGCCACCGACAAGTGCGACAACAGTTTCCGCCCCCCTCGCCAATTGAAGCCCGAATGACGGGATTCATCGCACGGGCTTCCGCGCACAGGCTGAATCCGGGGGTTCTGCCGTTCAATCGTCGGACCACGCCGCACTCGGCTGCGCCTCGCGGCTAAACAATTCGTTGCCCTCGACGCCCGAATCGTGCGTCAGATCCAGTCGGCAATCGTGGCTTCGTTGCGCCGCAGCAACCAGGCCGAAACGGCGGTCAGTCCCCCGGCCCACAGCGCCGACGCCAGCAGGCTGGCCGGCAAATGCTCGGTCGGCCAGTCGGGCATCAGGCACTGCCGATAGAGCTCCATGACGCCAGTGAGCGGGTTCAGCCACAACCAGTCAGCAAACCGGCCGGCGGCGGTCCGCGTGTAGAAGATCGGCGTGGCGTAAAACCACGGAAGCAACAAGGCCTGGACGAGAAAAAACGTATCGGTGAACCGCACGCAGATCAGGGCCGAGATCAGCGACATCCCACCCACAATGATCGTTTGCAACGCGATCGGCAGCGGCAACGCCAGAATCCACCACGTCGGCGTCTCTCTATGATACAGGTAGAGCGGAATCAGCAAGGGCAGCGTCAGCAACAAGTTCACGAGATGCGCTGCGACAACCCCGAGCGGCAATATGTCGCGGGGGAAATTTGCCAGAAGAATTAGCTTGCGACTGCTCGGAAACGACGGCGTAGCGCTGCTGAAGGCGACTGAGGCAAAGTGCCAAGGGAACAATCCGGACAGCAGAAAGAGCGAATAGGGATTGGTCTCCGGAAACTTCTCGCGCTCAAGCGGCCAGACGTAGCCGAACATCGTCAGCAGCACCGCCATCAGCATGAGCGGCTGCAGGACGGCCCAGGCATACCCCAGCTTGGCGCTGCGATACCGGATGTGCCATTCCTTCCGAGCCAGAAGGGCCACCAGCTCGCAGTGACGCGTGAGTGAGGAAGTCAGGTGGGGCATGTCGTGTCGTTGAACGGAAAGAGCGTGGATTGTGGATCGTAGATAGTCGATCGTGAATCCTCAATCCACGATCGACGATCTACGATCTACGTCTCTCCCCCGCACCCGCCGCAGCACAATGAAATACCCGTCCGTCCGGTCGGGTAACAGCTCCCACTCTTCGGGGTGGTCGCGATATTCCTTGATCTCGTCGGGACGGTGAATCGCGCTGTAACGGTGTCGCGTGTCGATCACGATGTAGTCCGCATCTTTCGGAACGTTGGGACGATAGTCGCTGTAATCGTACGAACGTGTGAAGTGTGTGAAGCGCGGGTGGATAAAGTCGGTCGAAGCAACGCGGCTGTCGTGAGGTATCTGCGACAGCACCTCGGGAAACCGCTGAGCCCGTTCACCGGGCAAGTACAACGTCCGCCAATAAGCGCGAGAATCGGGATCCCAGAAGCCGATTGACGCCGGCGAGAGCCCCAGGAACCACCCCACGCACAACGAGCTCAGCGCGCACCACAGGGCGGCATTCTCGACGATGGTCGGGTTGGAGCGCGGGTGATTCGCATCCGACGTTGGAGTTGCCGTCAGGGGAGCGTCGGCTGGCAGCGACTTCCCGCTGGCAGCGATTTGCCGCGCTTCGATTCGTGGGCGCCGCTCGGCGTTTCCTGACGTGCGACCCGAGCGCTGCCACCAGCGCTGCCAGCGGTCGTACAGCATGGGAATGGCCGCGATTCCCGCCGCCGAAGCCCAGAGCAGGACAGGCACAAGTGGAGCGTGAAAATGGTGATGCGCCGAGTTGGTGATGTCGCTCAGGCACAGCACCCCGAACAAGGGGGCCGCCACCGCCAAACGCCCCGGAGAGAACAATGGCAATAAGCCGAGCGGCGCGAGCAGCACGAGGGCGAACCCGATCGACTTGACGTCCAACAACCGCCCCAGAACAAGCTGCGGATGCAGAAGCACGTTGACGACGATCGAATTCGACGACGTTCCCAGCTCGGGGAAGTATTGAGCGAAGTGCACATCGCCGCCGCCGCGGAACCACGGCAAAAGCAGCTTGATGACCAGGATCAGGTAGATGGCGCCGAATACGGCTAATCCTGCGCCGAGACAACGGAGGCGAATTCGGAGCTCGGAATTCGGAGTTCGGAACTCAAGACGTGGCTCAGGACTGGGATGATTCCGCACTCCGCACTCCGCACTCCGCACTTCGGTGAAAAACGTTGCCAGCCTTGGCGCGCGAAAAAAGATCCAGATTCCCAGCGGGGCGATGATCGTTGCCGCGTCTTCCTGGCACAGCAGGGCCAGGCCCAGGCTGGCGAAGAAGGTCCGCCAACGGCGACTCTCCAGTGCATCGAACGCCACGAGAAGCAGGGGGATCTCGAACGAGTTCGGGCGAAACGTCTTCAAGTCGATGGCGATGTCCAGAAACTGCATCGGCACGTACAACAAGTACGCGATGGCCAGCGCCGCGGACGCCTGCGTCGAGCCACTATGTCGCAACGCGATCCGAAATAGGGGAATTGCCCCGGCGGCGAGTGCCGCCGACTGGCATAACTCGAGCGTCACTTGTGAGGGCCACAACAGATACACCGGAATCAGCAGCGCGTGAATGACTTGAATGTGTTCCCCGAGAAATGGCCGGCCGTCGTCGAGGTAGCTGCGAAACCCCTTTCCATGCAGCAAATTCCACAGATGCTCCTCGTACATCGCCGAGTCGCCGTGCGGCAACTGGAGCGATTCATAAAGTCCCAGGTTCATGGCTCCGAACACGAGAACATAGAGGGCCATCGCTCCCCAGACGACCGCGGGCAATCTCGTTCCATGCGTCTGTGACTCAGGAAGTGCAAACGGCCTGCGTCCCAGGGCGCAACCGGTTGTCAGCCATCCCGCCCAAATCAAGCCGTGCCAAAGGGGCAATGTGCCGCGCAGCAGTGAAGAGCCGTCGGACCAGCCAGCGACGTAGACCAGCAGGTCGAGCGACTCCCATGCCAGCGGCAACAGCCACCAAGCCCAACCCCGCACGCCCCACGCGATGAGCGCCTGCCGAAACGACTGCCGCCCATGCCACGCAATGCACGCCCCCCCCGCCAGCCAGGCGGCGATCGCGAACATCAAGACGATCGTGGTGAGCTTTGCGGATTCAACGTGCGCCGACCACTGGTCGCCCTGCCGGGTCAACGATCCCCCCAGCGCGGTCACGATTCGTTTCCAGAGGCCGTTTCCGACGAGACTGCCGGCCAGTTCCTCGTCGCGTAACACCGATAGGCCGTGCGCGACCATCGACAGGCTGCCCATCAGCACCATTGAAGCCGCCAGAAGGATCTGTCGGCTGGCGGAGGGACGGTTGTGGTTCAGCGCAGCAGACATGCCAACTGGGATGAGGTACGCGGAGAGAGCAGGTTCGGAAAAACGGAGACCGCCAGATTCATTCTAACGGGCGGCGACGTTCCCGCGACAGGCGCCCCGGACGGAAATCGGCTCCGGGATTGTCTGGGGCAGAGGCGGGGCCGTAGAATATCGGCAGGCATGCCTGAACGACCGCGTCGCCTGCGCGGGCTGCCTGGTTCGGGCTGCAATCGCTACCGGTTGACAGACGTCAGGAAGATCCTGGATTCTTCCGACGAATTGTTTCGCAGGAGAAGATCATGTGCAACGATCACAGAGCAACAAAACGATGCGGGATTGTGCTGTCGGTCGCTGTTTTGGCCAGCTTGTTCGAGGCGCAGGACATGAAGGCCGACGGCTACTACTACGTGCCGCAGTCGTACTATGTCGCGCCGCCTCTCGTGTACAACGCCTCCCCGATTTTTCGCCCGGCGCCGATCGTGGTCTATCAGCCTGTCCCGGTGGCGCCAGCTCCGG
>JAGVKR010000693.1 GCA_020050375.1 Planctomycetales bacterium | reverse complement strand
GCTCGAAGACGGAATGAAGCGCGAGCTGGCCGACAAGGGAAGCGGCCACACGACCAGCCTCAGCCTGATCGACGGTTTGAGCGTCGACCGCCTCGCGGACCGGACGCGTCTCTCGCACGATCTTGATCGGCTCCGCCGGGCGATGGACGGCGAGGGGACGATGCGGGCGATGGACGCTTTCACGCAGCAGGCGGTCGGAATTCTGACGTCGGGGCGATTTTCCGCCGCGATGGACCTCGATCGGGAAGACCCGCAGGTTGTTGCGCGCTATGACATGGGGGCGGGGCCGGATACTTCGTTACCGATCGAAACCAGCGACGGCGCGGCGTGGCCGAAAAAGCTGCTCATGGCGCGGCGGTTGATTGAAGCCGGGGTCCGCTGCGTCAGCCTGTCGCTCAGCGACTTCGATACGCACTCGATCAATTTTCAGCGCATGCGGCACTTGCTGCCGATTCTGGATCACGGCCTCGAGGCGTTCATCAGCGATTTAAGCGAACGGGGCATGCTCGACGACGTGTCGATTGTCGCCTGGGGGGAGTTCGGCCGAACTCCGAAGATCGACGTCAAAACGGCCGGCCGCCACCATTGGCCAAATGTCGGCATGGCCCTGCTGGCCGGGGGAGGCATGCGGGCCGGACAGGTGATCGGCAGCACCGATCGCACGGCGAGCAGCGCCGCTTCGCGCCCCGTGCATTACCAGGACGTCTTCGCGACGTTGTACCGGAATCTGGGGATCGATCTGGTGGACGCGAGGATTGTCGATCCCAGCGGGCGTCCGCAAATGCTGGTCGATGCGGGGGAGCCGCTCAAAGAGCTTGGCTGATCGGGTTGGGTGGCACACCCAGACTGAGTTCCTGTCGGTCAGGCTGCGCCTGACGCGCACGACATTGGATCTCCATCGTCGATCCCGTCAGGCGCAGCCTGACCTAAGGGGGGAGAGACGCGCGGACCACGAGCCGCCGTCCGTCGCCTTGACTTCCACTCCCCCCGGCGTGGCGTAAACAATCAATTTCCGTTCGTGCGTGGTGTTGCCGAATGGGCGAGCTCGGAATTCGGAATTACTTCCCCGCGTGGCCCCGCCGAATGTGGAAATAATGAAGTACGAATCTGGAAAAGTGCCCGCGATTTGGACTGTTCGGGCCGCGCTCGATCGGGGAAAATAGTGGTCGGGTAATGCAGCCCTTAGAAGCCGGTGCAACCCGTTTGACATCGTCGTGGAATACACACCTAAACCACAATTTTCATTCATGTTACAACTTGTACCCACATTCAACTCGCTTGTTAAAATGGATAATATAAGAAGAATGTCACGCAACATCGACGTTGCATTTGGGTCGCGAGGCGGGCCTCCCCCTAAAACTGCCAGCCGGGTGAAGCAGTAGCGTAGGTCAGGCTGTGCCTGACAGCGGTGGACAATCAAGGTCGCTGACGGATGCCGGGCCAACAGAATGAAAGGTCGCAATATGTCTGGAATGGATGCCCCGGAGCGGTTGCTGCTGATGCACGTACAGTGGCGTCCGGCACTGACCTACTCAACTGCGAAGGAGGCATGTCCAAGCAGAGCTTGGGCACGAGGGGACGTGGACGGGCAAAGGCATTCGCGGATTTCCGGTCACCAGTCGCCATCGTAAAACTGACAGGCCAAGGGGTCGCAGCGGGGATCGCGACTGTCAGTTTGGCAGTCCGAATGGAATTCCGAAACGAAGTCGTATTTCGCAATCCATTGATGTGGCACGACTTCTGATCGGGTGCCGAATTGGCACGGGGATTGCCTTTGCCAGATAGCACATCGCGATTCGACCTGTTGCGTCATTTTCCTAGCTGAGTGAGGAGAAGCTGTGGCTAAACTGATGAGCTTTGACGAGGATGCTCGTAAGAGTCTGCTGGCTGGAGTCGGCAAGCTCTCGCGAGCGGTCGGCAGCACGTTGGGACCGCGGGGGCGGAATGCCGTGCTCGACAAAGGGTGGGGCGCGCCGAAAGTCACCAAGGACGGCGTGACCGTTGCCGAGGATATCGACCTCGAAGACGCCTTCGAGAACATGGGGGCGCAACTGGTCAAGGAGGCCGCTTCCAAGACCAGCGACGTTGCCGGCGACGGCACGACGACCGCGACGATTCTGGCAGAAGCCATTTACAAGGAAGGGTTGCGGTTCATCGCTTCCGGGGCCGACCCGATGTCGCTCAGTCGCGGCATCCACAAGGCGGTCGCCGCGGTGGGCGACGAGCTCAAGAAGCTCGCCAAGCCGGTCGACGCCAAGGACAAGAAGGCGACGCAAACGGTCGCCGCGATCGCTGGAAACAACGATCCCGAAATCGGCGGGATTCTCGCCGAGGCGCTGATCAAGGTCGGCAAGGACGGAGTGATCACGGTGGAAGAGGGACGGCAGGTGACGACCGAAGTCGAGCTGGTCGAAGGGATGCAGTTCGATCGCGGTTATCTCTCGCCGCACTTTGTCACCGACCAGGATTCTCAGGTGTGCGAGCTCGAGAGCTGCCGCATCCTGATTTACGAAGAAAAGATCTCCAGCGCCAAGTCGCTCGTCCCGCTGCTCGAAAAGGTGTCGAAAGCGCGGGTGTCGCTGTTGATCATTGCCGAGGACATCGAAGGGGAAGCCCTGGCGACGCTGGTCGTCAACAAGCTGCGCGGCATTCTGAACGTGGCGGCGGTCAAGGCGCCGGGTTACGGCGATCGGCGAAAAGCCATGCTGGGCGACATCGCCGTTCTGACCGGCGGCAAGGCGATCTTCAAAGACCTGGGGGTCAAGCTGGAAAACGTCCAGTTGAGCGACCTGGGTGTGGCCAAGAAGATCAAGATCGACGCCGAGAACACGACGGTCGTTCAAGGGGCCGGATCGAAGGCTGAGATCGAAGGCCGGGCGGCGCAGATTCGCACCGAGATCGGTCAAACCGACAGCGAATACGATCGCGAGAAGCTCCAGGAGCGGCTGGCGAAGCTGGCGGGCGGAGTGGCCCAGATCAGCGTCGGCGGCGCCACCGAAACGGCCATGAAAGAACGGAAAGACCTGATCGAAGACGCGCTCGCCGCCACGCGGGCCGCGATTGAAGAAGGGGTCGTTCCCGGTGGGGGCGTGGCCCTCATTCGTTGCTTCGACGCGCTCGGCAAGGTCGACGTCAGCGGCGATGAACAGCTTGGTGTGAAGATCATCCAGAATGTCCTCGACATTCCGCTGCGACTGATCGCCAGCAACGCCGGCCTGGACGGCTCGGTTGTCGCCAACAACGTCAGGAAACTCAAGACGAAGACGCACGGTTACGACGCCCTCAACGATCGCTACGGCGACATGTTCGAATTCGGCGTCGTCGACCCCTGCAAAGTGACTCGTTCGGCTCTGCAGAATGCCGCCAGTGTCGCGGCGCTGCTGCTGACGACCGAGTCGATCATCGTCGACGAGCCCAAGAAAGAATCGGACGACCACCACGACGACCACCACGACATGGGTGGAATGGGCGGCATGGGCGGCGGCATGGGAGGAATGGGCGGCATGGGCGGCATGCCCGGCATGATGTAGTCCGCCACCGCAATCCGGTGGGGGGTGATGCCTGCCGCCCGAAGATCAGGTCCTAACTGAATTCCGGCGGGCAACGCTCACCCAAGTTTTCAACACTCAGTCATCAGCACTCAATAACATCAACATCACGGACTGGAGCAAGACACAATGCAACTGAAGCCTCTCGATGATCGTGTGGTCGTGGAACCGTTCGACGCTGAAACCACCACCGCTGGTGGAATCGTTCTGCCGGACACTGCGAAGGAGAAGCCGCAGCGGGGCAAGGTCAAGGCGACCGGCCCAGGGCGCCTGCTGGAGAGCGGCGAGCGATGCGACATGAGCGTCCGCATCGGCGACGAAGTGCTGTTCAGCAAGTACGGCGGAACGGACATCGAAGTCGACGGCAAAGATGTGAAAATTCTGCGCGAGAGCGACATTCTCGCGAAATTGGTGTGAACAGAGGGCATTCAGGATTCGGGATTCAGGATTCAGGGAAACGTGGACCTTGCGGTCCGCAGGACCGGATTTCCGCTGAATCCCGAATCCTGAATCCTGAATCCTAACCGAAACAACGGACTTTCCTACGAGGAGTGCCCACACGTGCCTAAGCAACTGTTGTTTGACGATCGCGCCCGGCTGAAGCTGCAGCGGGGCGTCAACACGCTGGCGGACGCCGTCGCCGTGACGCTCGGCCCGACCGGCCGGAATGTCATCATCGACAAGAATTTCGGCAACCCGCTGGTGACCAAGGACGGCGTGACCGTCAGCAAGGAGATCGAGCTCGAAGACCCGTTTGAACACATGGGGGCCAAGCTCGTCAACGAAGTGGCCACCAAAACCAGCGACATCGCCGGTGACGGAACGACGACGGCGACGGTTCTGGCCAAGGCGATCTTCGCCGAGGGGCTGCGGAGCATCACGCTCGGGGCCAACCCGACGATCGTTCGTCGCGGCATCGACAAGGCCGTAGCGGCTGCCATCGAGTACTTCAAGTCGACCTCGAAGCCCGTTTCGAGTCCTGCCGAGATCGCCCAGGTGGGCGCTATCTCGGCCAACAACGACCACGCCATCGGCGAGATGCTCGCCGAGGCGATGCAAAAAGTCGGCCGCGACGGTGTGATCACCGTCGAAGAGGGAAAGGGCAACGCCACGACCCTCAAGCTGGCCGAAGGGATGCAGTTCGACAAGGGCTTCATTTCGCCGTACTTCGTGACCGACCCCAGCGAGATGAAGGCGGTCCTCGAAGACTGCTACATCCTGATTTTTGAGAAGAAGGTTTCGAGCCTGCGGGATCTGGTTCCCGTCCTCGAAAAGACGGCTCAGTCGAGCAAGCCGCTGCTCATCATCGCCGAGGACGTCGACGGCGAAGCGCTCACGGCGCTGGTTGTCAACAAGCTCCGCGGCGTGTTGCGGGTGTGCGCCGTCAAGGCCCCGGGCTTCGGCGATCGACGCAAGGCGATGCTGGGAGACCTGGCCGTTCTGACCGGTGGAACGCTGATGTCGGAAGACCTGGGGATCAAGCTCGAATCGGTCGAGCTGAGCCATCTGGGTCGGGCGAAGAAGATCGAAGTCACGAAGGATTCGACGACGATCATCGAAGGCGCCGGCAAAGAGAGCGAGATCAAGACCCGCATCCAGCAGATTCGGACGCAGATCGAGAACACCGAAAGCGAGTACGATCGCGAGAAATTCCAGGAGCGGCTCGCCAAGATCACCGGCGGTGTGGCGATCATCTCGGTCGGTGCGGCCACCGAAGCCGAAATGAAGCAGACCAAGGCCCGCATGGAAGACGCGCTGCACGCCACGCGGGCGGCCGTTGAAGAGGGGATTCTCCCCGGCGGCGGCGTTGCCTATCTGCGGGCGATCCCATCGGTCGAGGCGGTCAAGGCCAAGGGAGACGAGCAGATCGGGATCGAAATTGTCGCCCGCGCTCTCGAAGCCCCCATTCGACAGATCGCCGAGAACAGCGGCCTCGATGGGGCCGTGGTTGCCGACGAAGTGAAGCAGAAGCCGACGAATCAAGGCTACGACGCCCGCGGTGCGAAGTACTGCGACATGGTCAAGGAAGGGATCATCGACCCGACCAAGGTTGTCCGCAGTGCGCTCCAGAACGCGGCTTCGATCGCCGGACTGATGCTGACGACGGAAGTGCTGGTCACCCGCACCGACGACATCGGCGGCGGCGGCGACAAGCCCAAAGTCGAGGGGAGCATTCGCTGATCGGCCCGTGAAATACTGGGGGAGGGCCTTCGGGGCGCTTTCCATAAATCGTCCGTGGAAACGGGCCACCATTTTGGTGGCCCGTTTCGCTATCATTCAGAACCATCGCCGAGAAGCGCTGCACAGCCCGGCTTGAACTGGCATGAGTACGATGGCTGTAGAACGCGATTACTATGTCGTCCTGGGAGTCGAGAGAAGCTCGACGGCCGAGGAGATCAAACGGGCCTACCGCAAGGCCGCCGCCGCTAATCACCCCGATCGCAATCCGGGGGACGATGCGGCAGTCCAGCGCTTCAAGGAAGCGGCCGAGGCGTTCGACGTCCTCGGAGACGCGGAGAAACGGACGTTTTACGACCGCTACGGCCACGAAGCGTTCGTGGCCCGCAATGGAGGCCGCCCCGGGTTCAATGACGTCGGCGACATCATGAGCGCCTTCGGCGACCTGTTCGAAGGCTTCTTCGGCGGGAACGTCGGGCGCCCCGGGGGACGCCGCCCCGCACGAGGCAATAGTCTTCGCTGCGAGATCGAGATCGAGCTTCGCGACGCTGCCTTCGGCTGCACGCGGACGATCGACGTCCATCGGGCCGAGCTGTGCTCGACCTGCGACGGCTCGGGAGCGAAACCGGGCTCGAAGGCCGAGCGATGCAGCTACT